>JAAWLQ010000026.1 GCA_022797995.1 Lachnospiraceae bacterium | reverse complement strand
CTTCGTATCTACTATTTTCTTGGGACAGGAGTCGTGCTGTCTTTTATCATTATGACAATCGGGAGAGCCTCGTGGATTGCATCCTTTGTCATGATTATTTTCACCATATGCGCTCTGTCCAGAGGGAAGAGAAAAAGGGTCTGCCTGCAGAATACAGTGATTATCATTTTGTGCGTGTGTATTACTTTTCCGGCATGCTTTGCAGCCGCAAGATATATCCCGCCGCTCCGCCATCATCCTGTCTGGTTTGAAGAGGAGTGGAACGAAGGGAAAGTCCATTCCTGGGATCCCTGGGATTCCGAGAAATATATAGACTGGGACGAATTTTTCAAAGCGGCGGGAGGCCGGATCATCGAGAGCTTCCAGCAGCTGTTCGAACATCTTGTGCCCGCCCTGAAAGTGGAGGCGGCAGAGGAGATAAAGACACCGATTATCGCAGACGGAGATGATTATGACGGATTCATTGTGCGGCGCGAGATTTACAAGTATTTTTGGAATAACCTGAACTGGCGCGGGCATAAAAACGACGAGATTGGAGTCCAGCTGCGGTCACATTACTGGGTTGGACATGCGCATAATATATTCCTGCAGTTTGGGACAAACTTTGGCATTCCGGTGATGGTTTTATTTGCCGTAATGCTGGTCTGGACGTTGTTTATCTGCATAAAGAAGTGGATTCAGAGCAGTGATGAGAGATTCGTGGCGGGTGCTTTGTGGATGTTGATTCCGCTGTTGTTCGGCATGTTCGAGTTCTGCTGGGGAGCCGGATGCCTGACAATATTTATGATTTTCTTTTCCTGGAGGAATGCGATTCTGGAGGAGTCGTGACAGTTCTGATGAATGAGAGAAAAAAAGAACGCTGGATTTTCTGGGGGATATTGATTGCGGCGGTGCTGGTCCGCTGCATAGGCTTTGTGAGGATTCCCACAGGAGTGAATCAGGATGAAGCCATGGCCGGTGTGGACGCATGGGCCCTGTCAAAATATGGAACGGATCGTTTCGGTATAAGACTGCCGGTGCATCTCACCGCGTGGAAATACGGACAGATGAGCGCATTGCTGTCTTACTGCATGATTCCATTTATCAAGCTGTTCGGATTCGGAACCCTGGCGGTGAGGCTGCCTATGCTTCTGGTCAGCTGTGGGTCTGTGGCGCTGGCATATCTGGTGGGGAAAAGGCTTTTTAGCGGCAGGATGGCTCTGGGCCTGATGGCGCTTACCGCAATCAATCCCTGGCATTTTATGCAGAGCCGCTGGTCCCTGGACTGTAATCTCTTCCCCCATGTGTTTCTGCTGGCGTTCTGGCTGCTTTTGCTGGGGCTGGAAAAGAGGAGATATCTGTATGCCTCCATGATTTTCTTCGGCCTGACCTTTTACTGTTACGGGGTGGCGGTCTATTCCGTGACTCCTTTTCTGCTCGTATTCGCGTTGTGGTGTCTGTGGAAAAAGCAGCTGAGATTCTGGGAGATTCTGCTGTGCGTTGTCCTGTTTTCGCTGGTTGCCCTGCCGGAGATTCTGGTGATGGCAATCAATTTCTTCAGGCTGCCCACCATCGAAACGCCTCTCTTTACCATGAGCTATTTCCCGGAAAGCATCCGCTCCGGAGACATCCTGTTCCTGAACTTTTCCTTTGAACAGCTGAGGCGCAATTTCCTTGCCATGATACGGACCTGCATCCTGCAGACACCCGACTGGCTCTATAATGCGCTTCCCACATTCGGACCTCTCTACCATATCTCCATTCCCTTTATGCTTGTGGGCACAGCGGCATTTACCAGAGATGCGTTCCGGGAGAAGGATATGGCAAGGAAGACAGGAATGCTGGCATTATGGGGGTTCCTGTTCACAGGAGTCTGGACGGGGCTCCTCACATTTGAAGTGAATGTCAATCGAATCAACATCATATATTTCCCATTGATTTTCATGTGCGGATACGGCATCTGGACAGTGACGAAGCGTCGTAAGAGGATTCGGCCCTTTATCTGGGCTGCTTACGCGGCATGCTTTGTGCTGTTTCTCAGTTCCTATTTCACCACATTTGCCGGAGAGATCGGCAGGATGTTCAATGTCAATTTCCTGGAGGCTGTAAAGGAGGCGGACGGGAAAGAGGAGTATGAGAGGCTGTATATCACCGGAAATGTGGACTGGCAGTATAACCTGAGCATGGCGGAGATACTGACACATTATGCCTGTGAAATCGATGCCGCCTACTACCAGGGGAAGATCAGCCGCAACGGAGACCGGGAACTTCTTCCTTACGGCGAACGCTATCATTTTATCAATGTGGATTATGAGCAGGCGGCAGACCCGGAAGGGCTGTATCTCATTCATAAATCCGAGCTGGAGAGAATGCCTTTTGCATATCAGGTGCTGAAGGAGGAAGGGAATTACTGTCTGCTGGTGCCTGAAGAGCAGTGACAGGAGGCAGAGTGCTATGTGTCCGAAAGACAATGATAATATACAGGATTTTTTATGACGACAAAGCGGATAAAAAATAAAATGTTACAAAAATGATGCATAAAATCCGGAAAAGAGGGGGAGAATCAACTTTACAGGCGGAGAAAATATTGATACAATAAGCGGTGCGGCACAGTTCCTGACAGGAAAAGTCGCCGGTACGGAGGCTGCAATAATCCTAAAATACGAAACCGGGAGAATTTGGAAGACGGATGAAAAAGAAGAACAATTATAAAAAATACAAATTTACATATATTAAAGCTACGGTGACCACACTTTTTCTGGGTGTGATGCTGGCGAAGGGGTATACAACCTTTGAGGAGACGGGAGAGAACTTTTTCCATATACAGGTAAACGGCCAGGATGTGGGAACCCTGGGCGAGAAGGAACAGATAGAGGAATTGCTGCTGCAGGCCAGGAAAAATGTGGCGGCCTCCAGCGACGAGCTGATGTTCATGGAGACGGATCTGGTGGTTCTGGGAGAAGAAGTTCTCTGGGGAGAGGTGGATAAGGAAGAGGATGTGCTGTCCAGAATGGAGCAGGCTCTGAAATCCAGGATACGGGAGACCCTGCATCGCTCCTATACGCTGAAGGTCAATGAATGCATCATTAATCTGGCCAGCCTTGAGGACGTACAGGCACTGCTTCAGGCTGCCATTGACAAGTACGGCAATGACGGGAAATTCAACGTGGAGCTTCGGAACGGTTCCGATCGGGAATTCAGCGTGCTCAGCGCGGAAGTGGTGGATACCGATGAGGAGGATGATCAGGTGCGGCCGGCTTACACGGAAGCGGGTGTGCAGTGCGTGATATCGGGAATCACCGGAGAGCCGCAGACAGTGGAGAAGAAGGAGTTCTCGGATTATGAGCTGGGGATTCAGAGCATGAATTTTGCCGAGGACGTGGAAGTAGTGGAGGTATATCTGCCGGAAAGCCGGCTGACTTCCCTGGAGGATGCCATCAACCTGGTGATCATGGAACAGGAGACCCCCAGCATATACGAGGTGGTACCGGGGGATACTTTGTCCGAGATTGCCATAAAGGTCAACATCCCCATGGAAAACATTATCGAGATGAATGACAGTCTGGAAGACGAGAAGAGCACGCTGCAAATCGGACAGAAGCTCCTCATTACGGTGCCGGAACCGGAGCTGTCCGTGAACAGAGTGGAAGAGGAATATTACGAGGAGAGCTATGATGCGGACATTGTCTATATAGACAACGACAACTGGTATACCACCGATATGGTGGTACATCAGCAGCCTTCCGCGGGCTTCCGCAAGGTGGTGGCGGATGTGTCCTATGTGAACGACAAGGAAATCGGCCGGGAAATTCTGAAGGAAGAGATTGTCATGGAGGCCGTGGCGAAGGTAGTGGAGAGGGGCACCAGGATTCCTCCCACCTATATTAAGCCTATCTCCGGAGGACGTCTGAGCTCAGGCTTCGGCAGGCGAAATGTTCCGGGGATCAGCTCCAGTCACAAGGGTATTGACTGGGCCACACCCACAGGTACGCCCGTCTATGCCTCCTGCGGCGGTACGGTTGCAAGAGCCGGATGGGGAAGCGGTTACGGCTATGTCATCTATATCAATCATGAGGATGGAAGACAGACCCGGTACGGCCATCTCAGTAAGATACTGGTCAATGTGGGACAGCAGGTGAAGCAGGGAGAGAAGATTGCCCTCAGCGGAAATACCGGCAACAGCACGGGCCCCCACATTCACTTTGAGATTCTCATCAACGGCAGCCAGGTGAATCCGCTGGACTATCTGGATTGAGAATAAGGAACTGTCCGGAAATAATTTATGCAAATTATTATACGACAGTTCCTGAGAACAGAGAGGAATGCATGTTCGGTTTACAAATGAGGGAAAATGTGGTAATATTGCATTTGTTGAATCAAAAGAAAGTAATTTTACGAATATAGACTTATGATAATAGAATAAAGCAATCAATCTCAGACAGAGGAAAATAAGATGGAACAATACGCAATCAAGGGTGGAAATCCTCTGGTAGGCGATGTGGAAATAGCGGGTGCGAAGAATGCGGCGCTCCCTGTTTTTGCTGCGGCCGCCATGACGGATGAAACTGTATATATAGACAATATTCCGGATGTAAGCGACATTGATGTGATTTTAAACGCCATGAGAAGTATCGGCGTGACAGTGAAACGAATTGACAGGCATAAGGTTTTGATCAATGCCGGAAATATTCACAGTCTGACTGTTGAGAATGAGGGGTGTAAGAAGATCAGGGGCTCCTATTACCTGCTGGGAGCGTTTCTGGGAAAGTATAAGCATGCGGAAGTCGTACTTCCGGGAGGATGTGACATCGGCTATCGGGCCATTGACCAGCATTTAAAAGGATTCCGTGCTCTGGGCGCGGAGGTGATTATCGAGCATGGTCTCATCAAGGCCAGGGCGGAGCATCTCCGGGGCGGACATATATACATGGATAAAGTCAGCGTGGGCGCCACCATCAACGTGATGATGGCTGCGGCGCTTGCGGAGGGTGCCACCACCATTGAGAACTCTGCCAAAGAACCCCATGTGGTGGACGTGGCCAATTTCCTGAACAGCATGGGGGCCAATGTGAAGGGCGCGGGGACGGATGTGATCCGGATCAAGGGTGTGCCCAGACTTCACGGCACGGATTATACCATTATTCCGGATCAGATAGAGGCCGGTACCTATATGTTCGCGGCGGCGGTGACAAAGGGGGATGTGACGGTAAAAAATGTCATTCCCAAACATCTGGAATCCATCACAGCCAAGCTCCTGGAGATTGGATGTGAAGTGAAGGAAGCAGATGACAGCATTCGCGTGGTGGCCTCGAAGCCCCTGGTGCATTCCCAGGTGCGGACTCTTCCCTATCCCGGCTTCCCCACGGACATGCAGCCCCAGATCACTGTGGCGCTGGCCCTGGCGAAGGGAACCAGCATCGTGACCGAGAGTATCTATGAGAATCGCTTTAAATATGTGGACGAACTGATCAGAATGGGCGCCGATATCAAGGTGGAGGGCGGCGATACGGCCATCATTGACGGCGTCGGCAAGTATACGGGAGCCAGCATTACAGTGCCGGACCTGCGTGCGGGAGCGGCCCTTGTGACCGCGGCCCTGGCGGCGGAAGGCTTTACGCTGGTGGACGATATCCGCTACATCGAGCGGGGATATGAGGACTTTCCGCTGAAGCTCCGGAGCCTTGGGGCCCAGATTGAGGTGGTGGAGTCGGAGAAGGAATACCAGAAGTTTAAGCTGAAGGTAGGCTGAAGCTGAGACTGCGCCGAAAAAGTGCATATGGACAGAATATAAAGTCGGCAAAAGACTGGGGCAGAACGAGAAGGATGCAACAGTCTTTTTTCATAGCAAACGCAATCTCTTATCGTATAAGAGAGGAAGCAGTTCTTGTGAACCTCTTGCATGAGAAAAAGAGAAGGGAGCACCTCCAACATGAAAAATACGCTCAGGTACATATGGATGATATTGCTTGTTATTTCCCTTGTATGTGCGGCAGCAGGCTGCGGCAGGGGAGAGGACAGCGCGGATTCCGGCACGGGGGAGGAATATGCCACCGATGAGAACGGGAAGACCCTTTTGGACGAAAACGGTAAGCCGGTCAGGTTAAGCTATTCCATACTTACAATGTCTTATGGCAACGGCTGGAGCTTTTCCACCCACGCGCCCACAGAGGAGGAGATTCAGAGGGTTTATGCCCTGATAGAAAGGTTGTTGGCAGGCCTGACCTGGAAAAAGATGTGATTCTGAAGATTATCAGCGAGGAAGCGGATGCCTTTTTTCAGGGCCAGAAGACCGCGGAGGCAGTGGCGGACGTTATCCAGTGCCGTGTCATGCTTTATATGGAAGAGAACAGGAGCAGGGACAGGAAAATTTTCCTTCGGCCAGGCTCAGCGTATCGACATTGCAAAGGCCGTGATTGGAGGCACCCCTAATCTTTACCTGCTCAGGATTGCTTCTAGTTGTTTCCTTAAAGAGTTTATTTCAGACTTGAGTTTCTCATTTTCACTTTCCAGACTACTCTTTTCATCGATGACTGTTTTGAGCTGACTATTTAATGATTCTATGGTTTTACTGTTCTGTTCAAAACCGTGAAAGAAACCTGGAAAGTATTTTCTTAAAGCCAGAGACTCTATTTGCTTATATGTATCAGATGTCGGATTAATCCGACCGGACTGTTGGTAGAGGATCCTGTTTATACTTACTGTTCTGATATCGTTGAGTTTTAGAATAGAATCATGTGATATAAACGAAAATTCACTACTTTTCAAAAGGAACATATCGCTTTTGGATGTTGGGAAATCCAATGGATGGTAAACATCCGGATGTTTGTGTGGATCGTAGGAAAATATAGGCAGCACATAAAGAAGCTTCTGTTTGATGCCTATTATCAGACCGCGATGTTCATAGGACATCTCAGGAATATAGTTCTTGCCAAACTCGAATTGATAGATTTCACCTTTCTTTACAGATCTATATTGGAAAGTCTTTTTTCTATTATCGGCCCAACGAAAATCAGATTTTGAAAAGCGATCCAATTCATCGGAATTAACCGCGTTTCCAATGATTATTTCGTTGGTCTTGCTTTGTGCCTTAAGATACTCTTTCAATTATGTCTGTCTCCTTAATGATACATATGACCATCGAACTACTAATGTTCGATGGTATAGGTAAAAAAGGGTACGGCGCTAACCGTACCCTGCTCTGGCTAACCAGAGTGACCTCGTCGGTCAAATTATCCTTTCTGATACGGCCTCGTCGGCCAAAAAACACTTTTGCAAGTGCGAAAGAACATTTTAATTTAGAGGACTCATGCGCCTCTACTTATAGTATATACAATTCTGCGAAAAAATCCAGCTTTTTTTCAAGTTTTTCTGCTTTTTTCTGGAAAGCTTTTTTCTGGAAAGGCTTTTTCTGAAAAGCTGGAGGATTTTCGGTTATAAATGATTATACCAGATTGAAAGATTTACTGATTCATGATACGATATAGGAACATTCAGGAAATATATTACATTTCAGTGTTTATGGATGATAAATCAGGGAGGATTGTCATGAGTCCGGAGCAAAAAGCAAGAGAAATAATTGATCGAAAACTGGCAGAATCCGGCTGGGTTGTTCAGGATTTCAGACAGTTGAATCCGGAAGTATCTCTGGGTGTGGCAGTCCGGGAATTTCCCACAGATACCGGACCGGTAGACTATGCGCTCTTTATAGAGGGTATCCCGATTGGAGTGATAGAAGCTAAGAGAAGTGATGCAGGAGAAAACATTACAACGGTAGAGACGCAGTCCGCCCGCTATGCACATAGTACCTTCAAATGGGTTAACTATGAGTACCGGATTCGTTTTGCTTATGAGGCAACTGATAAGCTGACAAGATTTACAGATTATGACGATATTAATTATCGTTCACGGGATGTATTCAGTTTTCATCAGCCACAGACTTTGCAAAAGCTGTTAAGTGCATCGGACACAATCCGCAATCATATGAAACATTTTCCGCCGTTGGATACAGAAGGTTTTCGTAAATGTCAGATTGCAGCAATTAAGAAGCTGGATTGTTCTTTGGCTGAGAATCGACCGAAAGCGTTAGTACAGATGGCGACAGGGGCGGGAAAGACCTTTACGGCGATAACGGCAGCTTATCGGATGCTGAAATACGGGAAGATGAATAGAATCCTTTTTCTGGTTGATACAAGAAGCCTTGGAGAACAGGCTGAGCGGGAATTTATGGCCTATATTCCAAATGATGATCCGCGGCCATTTTCACAGATATATGGGATAAAACGTTTGAAAAGTCCTTATATTCCTGATGATGTACATATCTGTATCAGTACGATTCAACGTATGTATTCAATCCTTCGGGAAGAAGAATTGGATGAAAAGCAGGAAGAAAAGCTGGAGTCGGAGGAATTTCGCGAATCAGAATCAGGGAAACCACCCAAAGAGGTAGTCTATAACAGGAAATATCCGCCGGAATTTTTTGATTGTATTATTGTAGATGAATGTCATCGGTCCATTTATAATGTCTGGAAACAGGTGCTGGAATATTTTGATGCCTTTTTGATTGGACTGACAGCGACACCGGACAAGCGTACCTTTGCTTTTTTTAATCAGAATGTTGTCAGTGAGTATAGCAGAGAACAGGCTATTATTGATGGGGTTAATGTTGGAGAAGACATTTTTCTTATAGAAACACAGATTACCAGAAGTGGTGCACATTTGATGCGCCAGTTGGTGGAGTATCGCAATCGGTTGTCCAGAGTCAGACGTTGGGCGCAGCTGGATGAAGAGATAGATTATCAACCCAGGCAGTTGGACCGGGATATTGTCAATCTCAGCCAGATTCGTACAGTGATTCGGACTTTCAGGGAAAATCTATACACGACGTTGTTCCCACATCGCAGGGAAGTGCCAAAGACGCTAATTTTTGCCAAAACAGATAGTCATGCGGATGATATTATTCAGATTGTGCGGGATGAATTTGGTATGGGAAACAGGTTTTGTCAGAAAGTAACCTATGCCGCAGAGGAGCCGGAAGGTGTATTGCGCTCATTTCAAAATGATTATGATCCGAGAATTGCGGTTACGGTAGATATGATTGCCACAGGGACAGATGTGAAACCGATTGAGTGTCTCATCTTTATGCGGGATGTAAGAAGCAGAAATTATTTTGAACAGATGAAGGGACGCGGGACACGGGCGCTGGGAGTAGATGATTTGAAAAAGGTAACACCTTCTGCTCAAGGCAATAAGGACCATTTCGTCATTGTGGATGCAGTAGGTGTGTCAAAATCAAAGAAGACGGAGACACGGACGCTGGAACGGAAACCGGGCGTCAGTATGAAGGAGCTGATGCTGAACGTAGCGCTGGGCGATAAGAATGAAAATACATTGACATCACTTGCCAATCGACTTGTGCGGTTAAATGCTCAGATGAATCAGAGCGAACGAAGGAAATTTGAAGAAAAAGTGGGGGTATCTGCGGGCAAACTGGCGGAGAAGCTGCTGGACGCTTTTGATGAGGATGTGATTCGGAGCAAAGCACAGCAAATATATCAGAGCGATGAACCGACACAAGAGCAGTTACAGGATACGGCTCAGGAAATGGTGCGGGAAGCGGTAAGGCCATTTTATCAGCCGGAAGTGCGGGAGTATATTGAAAATGTGCGCCGCAGCCACGAACAGATTATGGATAATGTCAATCTGGATGAAGTCCTTTTTGCCGGATATGACAGCCAACAGGAAGAGAACGCCCAACGAGTCATCCAGACTTTTCATGATTTTATTGAAGAGAATATGGATGAGATTATTGCGTTGAGGATTATTTATAATGAAACGTATAAAAACAGGTCCATGGCAATTCAGAAATTGAAAGAGCTGTATGAAAAGCTGAAATCAAAAGGAGTCACTGTTGAACGGTTATGGGACTGTTATGCTATTAAGCGTCCGGATAAAGTAAAACGTGGTATTTTGGCACAATTGTCCGACCTGATTTCATTGATTCGATTTGAGATGGAATATACGGATAGTTTGCAGCCATTTGCGGATCGGGTAAATTACAATTTCATGCAATGGACACTTCGACGGAATGCCGGGGCCATACACTTTACGGAGGAACAGATGGAGTGGCTGCGCCTGATAAAGGACCATATTGCGGCCTCTCTCAGCATTGAAAAAGAGGATCTGGATTTAAGCCCATTTGATCATAAGGGTGGACTGGGACGATTCTATGAGGTCTTCGGGGATGCATACGAGGTGATTTTGAGTGAGATGAACAGAGAGCTGGTGGCGTAAGGAGGGGTTATGACAATTAATTTTTCAGAAATTACAATTTATGAATTACTTGCACTTATTTTAGCAGGAATTGCAATTTTAATACCAATTGTACAGTGGGCGTGGAAAAAATGGGCAGTCAAACCTGTGCTTGATTATCTTCCTACGGGGAGAGCTACACTTTTCTTTAATCAAAGTGGCTCTTATATACGCATAGAGGGAGTTTATGAAGCAAAAAATAAACCTATTTCTGTAAAAAAGATAGCAGTTTTGATTAAGCGTCAAAAAGATGAAAGAAAATTAAATCTTAAGTGGTCCAGCTTTATTTCTCCTGTAAATCAGAATATGGTTGGTAATTATCTACAGACTATAGAATGTGCCCATCCCTTTCGGATAGAAGCGGATAGTATCCAATGTGCATTTACAGAATTTGGAGATTCCTTTGATTCTTTTGGAAAAACTTTTCGGGATAATACGGCTGTTTTATTCGGAAAAATTTTGGATATTCGCAATATTTGTAATGATTATGAATCCGCGTTAGCGAAATATAAGGACTCTCCTGAATATAAAGAAGCAAGAAATATCCTTGCTAAAGAATTTTTTTGGGAAATAGGAAAATATGATATTGATATTAAAGTTTTATATGGTGATATCAATAAAGTTTTTAGTTATAAGTTTTCTGTCGAAGAATCTGAGTATAAGCAGTTATTAAACAATGTCGAAGAAGCACTTCTTACTCCGTTAAAAAGTGCTTATGGAGTGAAATGGGATTATCATACAGTAGTTGTAGAATTACATTGACAGGGAGTCTGTAGAAATGGTTATTAAAAAACTGAAAGACTGTTGTATGATCATTGCAGGTCAGTCGCCAGAATCAAAATATTACAATACAGATGGTATCGGGATTCCTTTTTTTCAAGGTAAGGCAGATTTTGGTGAAGTATATCCTACCGTTAGAGTTTATTGTTCACAGCCTATAAAAGTTGCAGAAAAAGATGATATTCTGCTGTCAGTTCGCGCGCCTGTGGGCCCTACAAATTTGTCTCCTGGAAAAGTGTGTATTGGTCGTGGCCTTACTGCTATTCGTCCATCAGAAATTCTCAATATATATTATTTACTTTACTTTTTTCAATTTTTTGAAGAACAATTAAAGCAAAAAGGGATTGGAACTACTTTCAAGGCTATAACGCAGGATATTATAAAAAATTTGAAGATTCCTGTTCCTCCTGTTGCAGAACAGCAACAAATTGTTACATACATTGAAGAGCTATTCTCCAAACTTGACAAGGCGGTGGAAACATTACAAACTGTGAAGGTACAGCTGGCGGTATACCGACAGGCAGTATTGAAAGAGGCCTTTGCAGTTGTAAGCGATGAGGAATATCAATTATTAGGGAATATCCTGGAGACCGCACCGCAAAACGGGATTTATAAACCGAAATCTGAGTATGGATCAGGGATTCAAATCCTTCGAATTGATGGATTTTATGATGGTGCTGTTGTGAATGATTATGATTTCAAACGGGTTCGCCTGGATGAACATGAAGCAGATAAATATAAGCTATGTGTAGGAGATCTTGTTATTAACAGGGTTAATTCAATGCCATACTTAGGGAAGTGCGCGTTGATAAGAACGCTTTCAGATGTAACTGTATTTGAAAGTAATATAATGCGAATGCGGTTGAATGAAATGGTTGCAGATTCGGAATATGTAACTTATTATCTTTCTTCCTGTTTTGGACGACAAGAACTGATTAAAAATGCGAAACAAGCAGTAAATCAAGCAAGTATAAATCAAAACGATGTACAAAATGCACGTATTCCAGTTCCTGAGCTGGACCAGCAAATGAAGATAAAGAGGGCTATAGAATCCTGCCTGTCCGTCTGTGACAATATTGAACAAACAGTAGATACTGCTCTACAACAGGCGGAAGCCATGCGAAAAGGTATTTTAAGGCAGGCTTTTGAAGGGAAGCTGACAAATTGTCATAGCTGTATGAGATGATATTCAGAGGAGAAAGAACATGAGCAGTGAAAGCACCTCAACAATTATATCAAAGGTCTGGGGATTATGCGGGCCTCTGCGAGACGATGGGGTATCTTATGGAGACTATCTGGAACAACTGACCTACTTGATTTTTTTGAAGATGTCCGATGAAGATGCGAAGCCGCCATATCAGAGAGAGACAGGTATCCCATCAGGGTATGGCTGGAGCGATATGTGCGATCTGAAAGGCGCAGAACTGGAAGAGAAATATAAAGCCACACTGGAAAAGCTGGGAGAGCAGAGTGGTATTCTCGGGAAAATTTTCAAGGGTGCAATCAATAAGATCAGCAATGCTGCAATTTTATTTCGGATTGTTCAGATGATCAATAGAGAAAAATGGGTGTCTATGTCCTCGGATGTGAAGGGTGAGATTTACGAAGGATTGCTGCAGAAAAATGCCGAAGATGTGAAAAGCGGAGCAGGACAGTATTTTACTCCTCGTCCGTTAATTAAAGCTATGGTTAAATGTATCCGGCCAAAACCGATGAAGACAGTCTGTGATCCCTGTTGTGGCAGCGGAGGCTTTTTGCTTGCAGCACAGGAATTTCTGACGGATCCGGCCAATTATGTGCTGGACAGGGAGGAAAAATTATTTCTGAAAAATGACGCTTTTCATGGAAACGAGTTGGTTGCAACCACGTATAAGTTGTGCCTGATGAATCTATATCTTCATAATATCGGGGATATATACGGAGCGATTCCTGTTGACTTGGGGGATTCACTGTTAACAGATCCGGGAATTCGTTACGATTATGTATTTACGAATCCTCCATTTGGGAAAAAATCGTCTATTACATTTACAAATGAAGAGGGTGAGCAGGAAGATGAGGATTTGATATATAATCGACAGGATTTCTGGGTTACAAGTTCTAATAAACAATTGAATTTTGTTCAGCATATTAACACAATTTTAAAATCTACTGGAGAAGCTGCAGTAGTTGTTCCAGATAATGTGTTGTTTGAAGGGGGGACAGGGGAAACCATTCGAAGGAAATTGCTGGAAACTACAGATTTACACACAATCCTTCGGCTTCCTACGGGCATTTTTTACAAACCGGGGGTAAAAGCGAATGTGATTTTTTTTGAGAAACGTCCTGCCGGTCCGGATATACAGACGAAAGAGATATGGATATATGATTTTCGCACAAATGTGCATTTTACGCTGAAACAGCATCCAATGACAGAAGCCGATCTGGAAGAGTTTGTCACTTGCTATCATCCCCAAAATCGATTTCAGCGTATAGAAACATATTCGGAAAAGAATCCGGAGGGAAGATGGAGAAAATATTCCGTTCAGGAGATACTGGGGCGAGACAAGACCAGCCTGGATATTTTCTGGATTAAGGATAAGGCATTAGCTGATTTGGATAATTTGCCGCCGGCGGACGAATTGGCTGGAGATATTATGGAAAACCTGCAGAGCGCGCTTGAGAGTTTTCAGGAATTAATGGGTCAGTTGAAAAGTGCAAAGTAAAAGTTATAGCGCAGAAAATCGTGTTTTGTTGCAGTTAAAAAGTTTAAGCCTTTTTATAATTTTGCGCAGTTAATCCAATGTGTTGCTAAATCTCAAATTGTCTGATAAAATAGAAAATGAACAGAAAATATTTCGGATTGAATTAAATTGTGACAGAAAATTGTATAGGAAATGAAGGGAAACAGGAGGGAAAACTATGAGCGGGTATCTGACGAAATCGGTAGTTTCTTTTTTTTCAGCAGTAGTAGTTGCAATTTTATCTATTTGCGGCAGTGCTCCTGTCGCGGAATTGCCGACAGAACCGTCCGAAGAGGGTCCCGTTTTTCCGGGAGGAGACTGGGCGGATGAACGGCCCCAGACAGGTTTGGAGCAGTATCAGGAAATGCTTATGGATCCTGATATTTCGGAGGAGGAGATCCAGCAGGTTTATGATAAGATGTTCATTGATTTTGAATCGGGCAGGCAGAAAAACGACGTAATGATGAAAATTGTGGCAGGAGGGGATCTGGCGGATGACAAGCCCCAGACAGCGGAGGAGCAGTATCAGGAAATGCTCGTGGATCCTGATATTTCGGAAGAGGAACTCCAGAAGTTTTATGATAAGATGTTCGTGGATCCTGACAGACAGAAAGTCGCAATAAAGATGGAGATTCTTGCGCTGCCTTACTATAGGCAGGAAAGAGACTATTATTGCGGACCGGCCACAGTGCAGCAGACGCTTCAGTGCCTTACGGGAAGTTCGGAAGATCAGAAAACAATCTGGCATTCTGTGGGCATAAAAACAGAAGATGGCAGAGGGGCAGAGGGAGATCGACTGAGAAAATACGTGAACAGTAACCAGGATATAAATATATATGGGCTGAAATATCCTTCCTCAGCTTCCGAAATGAGCCAGGATATTTATGATGATCTGAGCAGGGGCGTTCCCGTCATTTTATGGCTTAAGCTGACGGAAGGCGGTAACTGGCTTTATACTACCAGAGGCGGCCACTTTATGAATGCCAGCGGCATTAATACAGGCGGTTCCCTGATAGAGGTAACTGATCCGAATATAGGATGGGTTGAGGGGCATCATTTTGTCTCAGGCAAGTATTGGGTTACCGCGGAAGAAGCTTATGATGCCACTGTTGCAAGAGGAATGGGGTATTATAAGTGAGTAGAACATTATTTTTGGGTGTCTGTATCCTGATTGTTGCACTGTCATCCTGCGCTGACAATGCTGATCATTCTGCCCCGGGGGATTTGGATGCGGCGGAATTCAGTCTGGTCAGCGAACTGGAGCCGTATACGGATTGCTCTGTTCTGCTGTATGGTTCGGACAAAATTTATCTGTATAAAATCAGCGACAGTACGGAGCAGGATAATGCCGTATTCACATTGTATGAGCTGGATATGACAAGCCGTGAAATCAGGCCGACAGGGACCATAGACCATTTTTATATGTGTGTGGACAGCGTTGTGCCGTTGAAGGATGGCATTGCATTTACGGTCTGTACCAGAGAAGGGGAGGAGCTGGTCAACAGTCTGTATCTGTATCAGGATGGGGAGTTGTCAGAAAGCTGCAAATGGGATTCGGAGATTCCCATGTCATATATCAGTAAGATTTCGGAGGAGGAAGTGGCGCTGTTCTATCCGCGGCCCATGGTAAAAGGGGATACGGAATATTATATATATGAGATAGCCTGCGTTCACCTGGCGGATGGAACGAAGAAGGTACTGGCAGAATTTCAATACAATATTACAGAGCAGGAAGGAGAGATTGTGCCCTCTGTTGACTTTGAGGATGGAATCTTGTATCTTTTTAAGAGTACGGCACAGGGTTCGGAGAAAAGTTATTCCATATGTTCTATAGATTTAGAAGGCCGGACTATTGGGGAGTATAGTATAGAGCTGGATGACTTCCTGTATCTGGAAGCCGTCTCCGATTATGACAGTGTCTATCGGATCAGATGCCTTGATAGCCGGTTTTATGTCCTGCAGACTTTGAACAGCCGGATTATTGTTTTCGAGAAGTCCGGGGACGGATTGGTCCGGGCAGATGCGCCGGAGTGCTTAAGTGCCTTCCCGGAGGGGTACAAGATTGCGGATTATTGTGATGACAATTCCGGCGAAATATATTTTGTAAACATGTTCAGCGATCATCTGATAAAATTCGATGGAAGGTCGGGAGAGTTTACGGAATTGAGTATAGAGAAAGCAGATGAGGAATCCTATATCAGGTCAGTCGACCTGAATCAGGAGGGAAGTATCCTGATTGGCATGGATGGACAGTTTTATATCCGGGAAGAGAACAGGAAGTAATACTTACCTCTTATCCCCCCAGGCTTACCTCTTGCGCAGAAACGGTTTACAGCCGTTTCTTTTTTTGTATACTGAATCTGTAAGCTTTATAAATCCAGCGCGCCGGAGAAGTCAGATCAATTTATCGTAAGCGAGGGTGAGAGTCATGAAAAAAGAAAAACATGAGAACCTTATCAGCCAGTACACGTTTCAGACAAAAGGGGTATGGAGAAATTTTGCAGGGCTGATTCTGCTTTCCATATTGCAGGCTGTTGTCGGGGTTCTGAACGCCGCAAGTCTGAAGCTGCTGCTGGATATTGCCGCAGGAGAAAGCAGCGTTACTGTTGCGGCAGGTACAATTTTTGCACTTTTGGTTATGGCATTCCAGGCGCTGTTCCATTCGCTGGAACACATCCTGAATGTGAGAACGCAGAATAAAATAGCCGGGACGGCGAAGGCCAGGCTGTTGAATCATATGGAAAAGGCGCCTTTTTTAGAGCTGTCAAAGCATCACAGCGGAGATCTGCTTACCCGGATATCCGATGACACCGATATCTGCGCCAAAGTGCTCCCCGGTATCGGCTCTTCCATTTTGGTGGGCATGGCAAGCTGTATCGTTTCCCTGATTTACGCCTTTATGCTGAGCTGGAAGCTGGCCATTCTCTGCGTTCTGCTTTCTCCGCTGGCGGTACTCTGGAGCCGATACATGCTGCCGTTTGTTCAGAAATATGCCGCCCAAGTGCGCCAGAAGGAGGGTGAGATCAGATCTTTCAGTCAGGAAGAGATATCCTATATTCCGGTCATCAAAAGTTTTACGTCCTATGGTCAGTCGCAGGAACGCTTTCAGAATAAATTCGGAGAGCTTTCCCATACAAGAATTTTATCCGCTACAGTCAATGCCATATTAAACGGCGGCGCCATTGTGGTGGGCTCCTTTTCCTTTATGGGGGCGGCGGCCTTAGGGGCTTACCTGTCCCTGAAGGGAGAGGTTACGGCAGGTACGATTGTGGGATTTATTCAGCTGCTGAACTATATTGTCTGGCCCTTCACGGAGTTTATGCCTTTGCTGGGAGAACTGCAGAACGGGAAGGCGGCGCGGGCCCGAATCAGAGAGATAGAAGAGCTTCCCTGCGAAGAAGAGGAAAAAGAGTTGGATCTGAACTGCGACAAAGCGGTGCTGGAACTGAGGAACCTTTCGTTTTCCTATGGCGGGGATGGGGATATGGTATTAAAGAATGTGGACATGGAACTGGAGGGCAGACAGCTTGTGGGGGTAATGGGGCCCAGCGGATGCGGAAAAAGTACTCTTATGCAGCTACTGACAGCCATTTACAGGCCCACAACCGGAACCATCTGCCTGACGGATGGGAACTGCTGTGTGGAAGGAACTTCCCTCAGAAAATATATCTCCTATGTGCCCCAGGACCATCTGCTGATCAGCGGAACGGTAGCTGAAAATATTGCCTTCGGAGCGGAAGACTATAAAATGGAAGATGTGATTTCGGCGGCCAGGCAGGCGGGAATCCATGATGTGATTCAGGCTCTGCCGGACCGGTATCGGACGCAGGTACAGGAAAAGGGCGCGAACTTTTCCTTCGGCCAGGCCCAGCGCATCGCCATTGCAAGGGCTATTTACAGGGATGCGCCGGTCCTGATCCTGGATGAGCCCACGGCTTCCCTGGATGCGGAGTCCAAAAAGATCATTATGGACACTCTGCGGGAAGAGGCGAAGCGCAGGCTGTGCATTATGGTATGCCATGACCAGAATGAAAAGGATCAGGTTTTTGACAGAGTGCTGAAGATGCAGCAGGGCAGCGCCGTTGTCTGTACGAGGGTTTAGAGGCGGAATGGGGCGTAAACAATCACCGCAGAACCACCACGCTGTAGGATGGCAAAGTAACCACACCGTTTTTCATGGTTACCTTGCCGCCGTCAACGGAAAGATACCCTGCGATTTCCAGCTCTCCATATTGCTCCACAGGCATGGACACCTGCTTTTTCTCTGTCTCCGAGATATTATAAAGCAGATAAATGGTTTCCCCGTTATAAGTCTTTGACACGGCGGCGATATCCTGGTCCGTAATGTCCTCCAGTCTGGCCACAGTGCCCCTTGCGATTTCCGGGTTCTGGTTCCGCAGCAGAATGGTCTCCTTATAAAAGCTGTAAATAGAATCTTTCGATTTCATCTGCTTTTCCGCACTGGCAAACTGGTTTTCCTGCGGTTCCATATCCAGAGGCCCCCTGGTCATTCCTTTAGCTTCGGCATCGGAAGACCAGTACATGGGAGCCCGTTTGTTCTCATCCTTTCCGCTGCCGGTCATGCCGATTTCTTCCCCGTAATATACGAAGACACTGCCGCTCATGAGAATGTTCAGCGTCGCGGCCATCTTGACTTTACGCTCGTCATACTGCATGTATCCCGCCGCCCGCGCCATGTCATGATTGACAAAAAAGGGAGCGTCGATGGCATCCTCCCGGTATTCCCGGATGGTATTCTGGACTCTCACCAGTGCTTTGGCATAAGCCTGTGCGCTGTTGGTCTCACCGCTGTAGGTAAGAGTCTTTGTAACTATTCCTGTATGGCCTGCGAAATCGAAATCAAAAAAGCTGTCAATGCCGCTGGCATAATACTGAGCATAAGTATCCAGGCCTTCCCAGGCCTCTCCTACCATGTAGGCGTCCGGGCTGGCAGCCTTCACATAGTCATTGAGCCAGGTCAGCACTTCCACATTTTTACCGGTCGCACCGCTGTAAAATTCTTTCACCGCATCCAGGCGGAAGCCTCCGACCCCCTTTGCCAGCCAGAAATCCACGATCTCTTCAAATTCCCTGCGGAGAGCCTGGCTCTCAAAGTTTACATCCGGCATACCACTCCAGAATACGCCCTCATAGTAATAGTCTGTGGAACCCACCTGATACCAGGTGCCTGAGTTGGGATTTCCTTTTACAAAATGGTAGTATTCATAATAGGGACATTCCGCGGCGGAAGGTTCCTCTCCCTCCTCCAGAGATTCCAGATAATCACAGGCGGCCACGAACCAGGGATGCTCAGAGGAGGTGTGGTTCAGCACCAGATCGATAATCAGCTTGATGCCGCGTTTGTCGCACTCTGCTGCCAGCTCCTCGAAATCCGCCATGGTGCCATATTCCGGCTCGATTTCCCGGTAATCCTTCACATCATATTTGTGATAGGAAGGCGAAGGCATAATGGGCATCAGCCAGATTCCGTTGAAGCCCATATCCGCAATGTAATCCAGCTTCGAAATCACGCCCTGAAGGTCACCCACCTGGTCTCCGTCGCTGTCACAGAAGGAGTACACGAAAATCTCATACCAGGTACGATAATTATCGTCTGTCACCACCACCTCTCTGCTGTGCCAGGCCGGCTCCCCGCCGCAGGCGCTCAGACTGCAGGTGACGGTTATAACCGCCAGAAACAATAACAAAATTTTCCGTAATTTCTTTCCTGTCCGTTTCACTTTTACTGTAACCTCCCTGTAAAGATTGTGTTTAGATTCTTTCGATATATCGTTTCCAGAATAGCATCTGACGCAGATGCTGTCAAGGGGGGAACCCTGCTTAAAAATGTGTATATACAAAAGAATTTCCTGATTTTGTCCGCAGTCAGAATGAAAGAACAGGCGAAAAAAATGCTGAAAAATAAGCTCTTGGGAAAATTTACTGTTGACAACAGTATGCGTATATAGTAGAGTAGAGATGGTCGTAAAACTTAACAGGATTTCTCTTATTCAGAGTTGGTGGAGATACATAGGATCGATGAAGCCACGGCAACCCCATTGTGGAAGGTGCCTCCCTG
>JAAWLQ010000025.1 GCA_022797995.1 Lachnospiraceae bacterium | reverse complement strand
GGGATGACTGGCATCCCCCCTCAAATAGAAACCAAACGACGGATCCTTATTTCTGATCATGCATGATCTTTCTCCGGCATTTGCTGTATGCCGTTTTCTCTTGTCTTAAAGAATGATTTATCATTCTCTTAAAAAGGCATTTTTTCTGTTTTAGAATTCACCGGTCTTGGGTGCTTTCACGCCTGCCGCAGCTGCGTCCTTGGAATCCACTACCATGAATGCTACGGGAGAGAATGAGGTAAAGGTTCCTGTGATATACGTATTGTCTCCTACCACTCCCTGGCCTACTACTTCCCAGGGCTTTCCTTCCACGGAGTCTTTTCTGTGAAGGATGTATACCAGGTCGCCCTTCTTTGCGATGCCGCTTACATCAAAGGGAATCTGCACGCCGCCTGCGGGGATTTCTCCCGTATAGCTTACGTCTACCATTGCCTTTAACTTCGCGTTCGCGGATACGCCCAGGTCGCTCAGGACCTTTGCGTTGGAGGTTACGTTTACGATTTCTTCTGCCACAGCCTTGTTCTCCACTGCTTTGGCGTTGGTGTTGGCTGCTCCCACGCTGATGGTGGTGCCCAGGTCAGCGGCGCTGTTGGCATCGGAAGAGTAGCTGTCTCTCACCGGCACCTGGGTTGCGGGCTTCGACGGTGTTGTCACGCTGCCGGCCAGCACGGGCATCGCCATGGAAACGGTCATGACGCCCGCCATGAGTAATGCATATAATTTTTTCATTGGACACTGTCCTCCTTTTGAATAGTTTGTTTGGTTTCTATATATTGATACCGGTTTCCCGGTATTAATACCGTCCTCTCGTCCCTCCGCTGCCCTGCCGTAATACAGGGCATGCGTCCGGCTGCGTCACCCTCCGTGGAAAGGAAGGCAGGAAACAGCAGGCTTCACAGCAGCTGCTACTCCGCCGTCAATACTGCCTGCACCAGAAGCCGTTTGTCCGCATCTGCTTCGCTGGGCATGCAGGTCACAAGGGTGATGATTTTGTCTTCCTCCGTCACCTCAGGCTCTTTCCTGATGTTGGCCCTCATGTCACGGATGTCGTAGATGGACTGCAGGTATGCCCCGTAGATTTCCCTGTCCTGGAAGTCAAAGCTGTACAGCAGGTGTCTGTCGTCGTACACATGGGCCGCGAAGATCTGGTAGTGCAGCGTCTTCTCCGGCAGGTAAATGATGACCTCGTCATGGGTGTCAAAAAAGTCTCCGTCTTCAAATTTATGCAGTTCCGCGAACATGGTCCCCGCCTTCATGTTGTGGCCGTAGATGACGGTGTTGGGGTCCTGGAAGTCCTTTGTGTTCAGGCTTTCCGTGTAGATGCACCCCGGGTAGCCGTAGGAGCCGTCCAGGTTGTGGTTCAGGTAGTAGGCGTCGTCTGTCGGGTGCTGCAGGATGGGATAGTCTATCACCGTTCCCGGCACTGTGATCCAGGCGTATATGTCTTCATTCAGGGTCTTCAGGTAGTCGAAGTCGATCTCCCCCGCCTCCGGGGTGTTCTCTTCTCCCGTATCTCCTTCTGTGTCTCCTGTTCCCTCCCCGTCCGGCTCTCCCTTCTCCTGGGAGGCCGCATCCGAATCTTCCGTTCCTTTCACTGCCTCTCCGGCAGTGCCGCCCTCTTCCGTCTCCCCGGCTGCCCGGGCCTGGGCGTTCACTTTGGCAGTGCGGAACAGCGCTTCCAGCTCTTCCTCCGTCAGGGCCGCCTTTGGCAGCGGCAGGCTTTCCTCCGCCTGCTGTTCTTCCTTTTCCCCGGAGCCGCCGTACATCAGGCGGCTGATTCCCTTTCCAAGGAAGAATACCGCCACAAGGCCTGCCGCGCTTATGATTAATTTCACAATCAGCTGCTTTTTCTCTTTCTTCATTTCCTATGGGTTCCTTCTTTCACTCCGTTTTCCCCTTCATGGTGCTTCCCTGTTTTCCGGCTTTATATGGGTTCTTTTCTGTTCCTGCCTTCGCTGCGTTTTCCGGATTCCTTCTTTCACTCCGCTTTCCCTTTTACAGTGCTTCCCTGTTTTCCGGCTTTACACGGGTTCCTTTCTGCTTCTGCCCTCGCTGTATTTTCCCGGCTTCCTTTTTTCACTCCACTTCCTCATAAAACACTTCCAGGATCAGCTCATACAGCGCCTCTTCGTCCGGATAGAATTCCTCGTACACTTCCCCCTGCACGGTGGCTCCCCTCAGGCTGCGGAGGTTTTCTCCGGAAAACCGGTAGCCCGCCGCCTGCATGGCAAGGTAGCTGATCTCGTCCACGGTTATGTCTGTGACCATGTATTTGCTCAGGGTATTGTACAGGCTCACCGGGAAGGTCAGGTCTTCTTTCAGTTTTTTCATGGCCGCGGCGGCGTACGCCGTCAGGTACTGTTTCTGTCTCTCCAGGCGTCTCCCCGCGCTGTTGAAGCTGGTGATGTCTCTGTTATGCAGGTAGTAGTAGGCCGCCATTCCCTTTAAGTGAATGTTCTCGCCCTCTTTTATCTGAAAGTCCTTGAAGTCCAGGGTTTCCAGGGCCTGCAGCTCGATTCCTCCCACCGCGTCGTTGATCAGGGGGATTGCTCCCATGTTGATGGCGCAGTAACCGTTGATGGGCAGGTTGTAGAACAGTCTGGACACTGCCTTCACGCTCCGCTCGCAGCTCAGTTCCGCTCCGTCTCCATAGCCGTGCTGGATGGCCAGCTGGGCTTTCTCGGTCCCCCAGTACGCGCCGTTTACGTCGTACATCTCCACTTCCGTCATGGTGTCGCGGGGAATGCCGATCACGCTGATCTCTTTATTGTGGGGGTTCAGCACCAGCAGGAACACGGCGTCTGACTGGCCTCCGTCCGAGGTGCTTTTCACTTCTTTTACTTCGCTCATCCGGTCGATTCCCAGGAACAGGAAGGTCAGGATGTCTTCGTTGTAGCGGTAGTGGATTCCTTTGTGGCGGATGTCCCCGTACTGCCAGTTCTCTCCTTCTTCCCCGCTTCCTCCCATCTCCAGGGCAAGGCCGCTTAAGGCCTCCACCATCTCTCCGCTGTCCGCGTTGCTGTAGAGTCTGTTTTTTCCGGATATCTGCAGGGCAAGGAAGGCTACCGCCCCCGTGAACACCAGCACCGCCAGGCCCAGCATCAGGTTCATCAGCATATGCCGGATTCTTTTTTCTTTTTTCCGTTTTGGTCTCATCCGGCATTTCCTCCTTTTTCCGAATCTCTTTCACCGCCGCAAGGCTGTTCCGGCACGTAGCGCGCCACGTCCTCCAGGGCGCATTCCAGCACTCTGCACAGATCGTTCAGCGTCGTGGTGTTTATGGGCTTGTTTTTCCTGAGCCTGTCCACCGTGGCGCTGGAGATTCTGTGCCTGGTTATCAGGGTGTATGTAGATTCTCCGGATTCCTTCAGGGTTTTCCAGAAGGGCTGATAGTCTATCAACTTTCTTTTCCTTTCCTGTCCGCTGGCCGGGCTCCGGGGCTTTTTCCGTTTTTGCCGGTCAGGCTGCAGCCTTACCGAGCCATAGCCGAATCATCTGTATAAAGATGCATTTTTTAAGTTCTTTATGCATTCAAATGGTTCGCCTTAGTGACATGTAAGGCGAACTTTTATTCATGACAATAGAAACTCACGAAGCATGGATTCTATTATTCAATGGAATTAATACAGTCCGCCTTCCGGCGCATAGAGGTATGTACATAGAATTCCATGGTGGTACGGGTAGATGCATGGCCCAGAATGGAAGAGACTGTTTTGCAGTCCACTCCGTTTTCCAGACAGGCGGTGGCAAAACCATGACGCATAGCGTGAAAATTGCAATCTTCCATGGCACAGTGTTTCAGAATAGTTTTAAATTTCTTCTGTACGTTTCGTGGCTCCGTACAGTTAAGCTGTCCGGTAAGCAGATAAAATTCCGCATCTTTTCTCAGTCTCTTCAATGGTTTTATCAAATATTGAGGAATTGGTATTTCTCTTGCGGAAGTACCGGATTTCGGAGGTCGGATATAAATCAATGTCCTGGGCTGGTTCTCAGAAACATGAGGATTTACTATACGAGATATAGTACGTCTGATTCGAAAAGTATTAGTAGAAAAGTCTATGTCTTCCCATTTCAGACCGCATAATTCTCCCAGTCGAATTCCCGTACTGCGGCACAGCAGAATGGCAAAGGCAAATATACTGTCTTCTTCCAGCAGATATTCCTTCATACGATTACTTTCCTGTAAGGTCAGTATTTTGGATTCCGGTCTGTGGCAGCTGACGCTGCAATAATCCAAAAGTCCGCGGTCCAGCAGCTTTGTACGTATACCATGCTTTAAAACAAGTTTAAATGCCGCAAGAACAGAATGTATTGTTGTATTCGCCAGACGTTTCTGTTGTAGATGGTCAACAAAAACGGCAATTATCGTTCCGTCCATCTCTTCCAGTAAAGTCTCTCCAAAAAATGGAAGGATATGGGATTTTACACAATAATTGTAACTACAATATGTACTCTTTTTCACGGCTTCACAGCATCTTTGCAGCCAGCTAAAGCATAATTCTTTCAAGGTTCTGCAACATACTGGATTACAGTCATTGTACAGATTTGATTGGATTGTCCGAAAATCTGTTTCTTCCAATATTAATTTAGCCGGTCGTACTGATTTTCTTTCGTTCTTCATACTCTGATTTTCTCCTTTGAATTTAATACAAATAAAATTATACTGGATAATTCTATTCATTATGAAAGTCTTCAGGCCACAAAAAAATTTCTGAAACATACTGTTGCAGGCAAGTTAGCAAGTTACTTTCAGATGCAACCTGCAACATATGTCTAAAAATAACCGTCACAGAATTAACATAATTACCAAAAAAAGCAAAAAATCAGATTTTACTTGCAATATGGCAATAAAAAGTATAAAATAATAAAAGTTATGAAAAAAAGTTCGCCTTACATGTCACTAAGGCGAACTTTTTCTGTACAATAAACAAATTTTCCTGTTATAATGAAATAAATATCTTATATCCGTCAACGAAGTATTCGGCATAGTAAAATGCAAAGGAAAGAAAGAGGACAAATCATGAACGAACTCAAGCTGAACTACAAACGAACGATTCTGGTAGGTCTTGCATTCCTGTCCATCAGCTCCTTCTGGCAGATGTATGACAATGTCATTCCGCTGGTACTGAGAGAGACTTTCGGTATGGATGAGTCTCTGACCGGAATGATTATGGCGGCGGACAATGTGCTGGCCTTGTTCCTTCTCCCCTTCTTCGGCGGGCTCTCGGACAGAACCAACACGAAATTGGGCCGTCGTACGCCTTATATCATCATCGGTACCGCAGCGGCCGTCATCCTGATGAACCTGCTTCCCATACTGGACAACAGCTATTCCCGGGAAGCCGCTCCCTTTAAGCTGGCGGCTTTTGTCATAGTCCTGGGCCTGCTGTTGATTGCCATGGGCACCTATCGTTCTCCCGCTGTGGCGCTGATGCCCGACGTGACGGCAAAGCCCCTGCGCAGCAAAGGCAATGCCATCATCAACCTGATGGGAGCCGTGGGCGGTGTCCTCTATCTGGGTGTTGCGGCTGTTCTGTATCCCACATCCAAAGTGGCGGATCTGGCCCATGTCAATTATCAGCCACTGTTCCTGGTAGTTTCCGGCATTATGGTAGTCGCAATAGTCACTTTGTTTTTCACCATCCGGGAGCCGGAACTGGCGGCTGAGAATAAGAAGCTGGAACAGATCCATCCGGAGTGGAATCTGGCCGAGGATGATGGCCGCGGCAGCGAGAGACTTCCTGCTCCCGTAAAGCGCAGTCTGGTTTTCCTGCTGTCTTCCATCGCACTGTGGTTTATCGGCTATAATGCGGTCACCACCTGGTTTACCACTTATGTCTCCCAGGTGATGGGGGAAGGCCTGGGCGGGGCCTCAACCTGTCTGCTGATTGCCACCGGCGGCGCCATTGTTTCCTTTATCCCCATCGGTATCGTCGCCTCGAAATTCGGCCGTAAGAAAACGATTATGGCCGGAATTATTCTGCTGGCATCCTGCTTTATCGCCGGCTTCTTCCTGACCACCCGTTTCTCCTCCATCAATGCCATCATGTTCGTGGTCTTCGCTCTGGTAGGACTGGCCTGGGCGGCC
Organism: Lachnospiraceae bacterium; assembly: GCA_022797995.1. Taxonomy (GTDB): domain Bacteria; phylum Bacillota; class Clostridia; order Lachnospirales; family Lachnospiraceae; genus Acetatifactor. The sequence continues at coordinate 13,757 of JAAWLQ010000025.1, read as the reverse complement.
ATCAATGTCAATTCTCTGCCAATGGTGGTGGAAATGTGCCGTGGCAGTGATGTGGGAAAATTTACCGGCTTCTACTATACGGCTTCCATGATAGCCCAGGTCATCACCCCTGTGTTGGCAGGCTCCCTGATGAAGACTCTGGGGTATCCGGTGCTCTTCCCTTACGCCGCCGTTTTTGTTCTTCTCAGCTTTGTCACCATGTGTTTTGTGCGGCACGGCGACAGCAAAGCAGAGCCTAAGAAGGGGCTGGAAGCTTTTGAGGCTATGGATGACTAAATAGCAGAATCCACTTTACCAAAGGAGAACATTCTAATGATACTCTTCACAATACTCCTGATTTTCTTTATCATACTGTTGGCCCTGTTCCTGCTCTGGTGTCTGCTGCTCCTTCCCCGCCGTAACTACCCCGGCTGGGAGCAACTGTCCGGCGTCCGCTATGCTCATCGTGGTCTTCACAACGCAGAGCAGGACATTCCGGAGAATTCCATGGCGGCTTTTCGGAAAGCTGTGGAGCATGGTTTCGGTGCGGAGCTGGATGTGCATTTAATGGCGGATGGGAATCTGGCTGTGATTCATGACAGCAGCCTCCGAAGAGTCTGCGGCAAAGATGTGGTTATCGAAGATCTGCAAGTGGCTGATCTGGAAAAATATCCTCTACAGGGGACGGAAGAAACCATTCCTCTGTTCCAAAATGTGCTGGAATTATTTGAAAAAGAAAAACCGCTGATTATAGAATTGAAAGTAGAGCGTGGCAATGCGGCCGCTCTGACGGAGGCCGTGATGGCGGTTTTGCAGGACTGGCATGGGACTTATTGTATAGAATCCTTTCATCCCGCAGTCCTTCTTCATCTGAAAAAGCATTACCCCACTGTTCTCCGGGGACAGCTCAGTCAGAATTTTCTCCGGGACAGTGAGGCGGGCGATCTCTCCTTGCCGATACGTATTATCCTGACTATGCTGCTGACCACCTTCTTCACCCGGCCGGACTTTATCGCCTTCAACCATGAAGACCGTTCCTGCCTGAGCCTGCAACTGATGAAACGGCTCTATAAAGTGCACGAAGCCGGCTGGACTGTGCGAAATCCGGAGGTCATGACCCGGCTGGAAGCGGAGGGCGTACTTCCCATATTTGAGAATTTTATTCCTTCCTAAACTCTCGAGGCCTGCCATACTCCTGTACTACTTCCTGGAAAAACTGCAGAAATCCGTCTTCCACCGCAACCTGGTCCACCTGCTCTTCCTCCAGATCGTAAAAATATTCTCCGGTCTCAAGATCCACAGACAGACTGTCCAGCGGAAAGCCCTTGTGGCGGACTTCCGAATGGGGGCGCGCTGTCAGCAGGAAGGGCTGGCTGGCCAGGCTTTCCGCCATGGATTCATACACATGTTCCCTGTCCATCACCAGACAGATGGCGTTCTGGTATCTGGCCCTCAGATCCCCGTATTTTCTCGCCAGACCGATGTAATATTCCAGCATCTCCTCATCTGTCAGGTATTTCCCATTTACCGTTCTCACATGGACGCCGGGCTGAATTTCTTCCGGTACTCCTTCAAAATACAATCCGCTGTCACAGGAAAATACCGGTATCCCGAAAGCCTCGTAATAGGCAAGCGCCTTCATCCTGGCATTTTCCAGAGGTGTTGCGCCATCTTCCTTCACCTCCGGGATTTCTCTGTCTATATCATGCAGTCCCAGAATTTCCACATCCAACTCCGCCAACCTGTTCCGCATGGCATCCAGCTTCGCGGCATTCCCCGTTCCATATAGTAACTTCAACATAGTTTTTACTTTCTCTTTCTTCCTGTCCCTATGATTTTCCGCAAGTCTCACAGCCTCGTAATAACCAATCTCTTTCTTATCGGCTCTGCTACGATTCTTCCATGGCAAGACAATTCGCCCGGCAGTTACATGTTCCTTACATCAAAAAACGACGACCATATTCTGCTCTTTTCCAATATTGTTCTGACATAAAGCAGGCTCGTTACACATTTTCCCTCTCTGCCAACCGTCTTACTCAAACTGTGACGCATAAAGTCTGTAATAGAACCCCTTCCGCGCCATCAGGCTGTCATGGTTCCCTTGCTCCACCACATCCCCGTGATCCACCACCAGAATGTTATCCGCATGCTGAATGGTGGAAAGGCGGTGGGCAATCACAAAGCAGGTCTTGTCCTTCATCAGCTCCCTCATGGCTTTCTGAATCTTCCGTTCTGTGCTGGTATCCACATTGGAAGTAGCCTCGTCCAGAATCAGCATCTTCGCGTCATAGAGCATGGCCCGCGCTATGGTCAGCAGCTGCTTCTGCCCCTTTGAAATATTTCCGCCGTCCTCACTGATCACCGTCTCGTAACCCTGAGGCAGTCTCATGATAAAGGAATGAATATGGGCTGCTTTGGCTGCCGCCACCACTTCCTTCATGGTAGCCCCCTCCTTGCCATAGGCAATATTGTCAAAGATAGTCCCCTTGAACACCCAGGTGTCCTGCAGCACCATGGCATAGGCGCCCCGCAGGCTTCTTCTGGTATAGTCCCTGCTGTCCTTTCCCTCCACCAGGATACTTCCTTCATCCACGTCATAAAACCGCATCAGCAGATTGATGATTGTGGTCTTACCGGCACCGGTAGGTCCTACAATGGCTACCAGCTTCCCTGCGTCTGCGTTGAGATTCAGATTGTGGATAATGGTCTTCGCTTTCTCATAACCAAAAGACACATTTTTCAACGCCACATTCCCTCTGACATCCTCCAGCTGTGCGGCCGCTTCCCGGTCCTTCGGCTCTTCCTCCTCGTCCAGCAGCCCGAATACCCTCTCCGCCGCCGCCAGCGCGGAATACAGCTCATTTGTAATGTTGGCGATCTCGTTGATGGGTCCGGAGAACTTCCGGGAATACAATACAAAAGATGAAATCTGTCCCAGTGAAATCCGCCCTCCCATGTACAGGAAGGAACCAAACACGGCAATCAAGGTAAGGCCCAGGTTATTGATGGAGTTCACAGTAGGCCCCATGGTCATCCCGTAATAATCCGCATTGTAATAAGCATCCGCCGCATTCTGATTCACTCTGTCGAAATTTTCGGCCACCCTGTTCTCATAAGCATAAGCCATGATCGTCTTCTGCCCGGAAAACATTTCTTCCACAAAGCCGTTCATGATGCCGTAATTCTGGGATCGCTTCACATATCTGGGCTGTGTAATCTTACGGATATTCGTCACATAAATGACGGCCGCGGGAATCGTAACCGCCACCACCACCGCCAGGATCGGTGAGATATAAAGCATCATGCTGAAGGAACCGATTACTGTCACAAGACTTGTGAGAATCTGAACCACATCCGTGGCCAGACAGGTGCTTACCACATCAATGTCATAAGATACCCGGCTGATGATATCCCCGGCCTGATTGCGATCGAAATACCCCACCGGCATCCGCATCAGTTTGTCGAACACATCCTTCCGCATTCCCTTTGCAATTCCCTTGCTGACACACATCATGATAATATTGATGGATATCGTAATCAGGGAAGAGACCACATAGCAAAACAACATTCTGAATGCAAAATAAAATACTCTGTCAAAGTTCACCTTTCCCGCTCCGGCCGCCGCCTCGTTGATAGCCGAACCGGCCAGGCTGGGTCCCAGCAGAGCCAGGATATTACTGGTAAAGCACAATGCGAATACCAGCATGAGAATCCATTTGTATCGTCCAATATAGGCAATCAGCCGTTTGAAGGTCCCGCGGGTATCCTTCGGTTTTTTCCTGATTGAATCTCTGGCTGCCATATTCTTTCCTTTCTGTTCGGGAACTACCGCTTATCAGGACAGTTCCTCACACACTCCCCATCTGAGTTTTGTATATTTCCTGATACATGGGACAGCTTTCCAGCAGTTCCTCATGGGTACCATGTCCGATAATCTTCCCCTCGTCCAGCATGATAATGTCATCCAGTCCCATGATAGAACTGACACGCTGTGCAATGATAATGGTGGTCGTATCCGCGTGGTGCTCCCGAATGGCCCTGCGCAGCGCGGCGTCCGTCCGATAGTCCAATGCGCTGGAGGAATCGTCAAGCACCAGAATCTGCGGCGCCGCCGCCAGCGCTCTCGCAATCAGCACCCGCTGCCTCTGGCCTCCGCTTAAATTCGCACCCCTGACCACTGCCCGATGCTCGTATGTATCCTCATAATCTTCGATAAATTCCTTCGCCATGGCGTCTTCCGCCGCCTCTTCCAGCTCCTTCATGGTCACGTCCCGCCCAAAGGAAATATTCTCTTTCAACGAATCTGCGAAAATAACGTCATTCTGGAACACAACGCCGAAAAGCTGATGCAGCTCGTCCTTGTCATAGGCCCGCACGTCTTTTCCATCTATAAAAATATTCCCTGTATCGGCATCATAAAAGCGCATCAGCAGATTGATGATTGTCGTCTTACCGCAGCCCGTTGCCCCGATAATTCCCAGCGTTCCGCCTTTCTTTATGGCAAAATCAATCTCCTCCAGACATTTCTGCCGCTCCAGGCCGTCGAACCTGTCGCTGGAAGAAACTGACGCTTTCGCTCCCGCATCCTTTTCTCCGGAAGTCTCTTTTTTCCCCTTTCCGGTTCTCTCCTCTCCGAAAGAGTTTTTCTCCCTTCCAGCCCGCTCTTCTCCGAAAGAATCTTTCTTCCCTCCAATGCTCTCTCCGGGAATTCCATTCTCTTCCGTCCCGGCATCGTCGCTTTTCCCGTAACTGAATCCCACATGTTCAAATATAATGTATTCGTCCCGGTTCGTAACCACCGCTTCCTCTGCGGGAACAGGTGTCAGCTCGTCTTCCGTCTGTACCACCGCCGCGATACGGTGAGCGGAAGCATTCGCCTTCGACATCAGCATGAAAATCCGGTTCAGTCCCATGACACCCATCAGTATCATGTTAAAATAAGTCAGGAAAGCCAGGATAACGCCCGGCTGGGTCACACCGCCATTCACACGATAGGCGCCCACAATCACCACAATGGTCAGCCCCACATTCAGCATGAATGTCATAATGGGCCCCGGCAGTGCCATCACAATACCCGCCTTGATATCCCGCCTGGCCATCTCGCTGTTGGCCTCCTCAAAGCGGCGCATCTCATAGTCCTCTTTGGAAAGCGCCTTCACCACCCGGATACCGGTGATATTCTCCCGCATAATCCGCACAATGTCATCCACCGATTTCTGCACCTTGCTGTAAAGCGGAATTCCCTTCATGGACACGCACACCACCGCCACAATCAGAATCGGCGCCATAATGCAGAGAATGGAAGCCAGTCCCACATCCATGGTCAGCGTAATGAAGATACCCCCGATCAACATGATAGGAGCCCGGATGCCCATGGTCTGGCTGGACTGAATAAAGCTCTGGAGATTATAGGAATCCGAAGTCATCCGGGAATTCAGGGAAGGAAGGCCGAACTCATCCAGCTGCTCCCCGGAGAGATTCACCGACTTCCAGAACAAATCCCGCCGAATCTCATAGATACTGCTCTTCGCCACTCTGATTGCCATCCGGTTCGCCTTCACATTGGCCTGCCGCACGAAAACTACCAGAAGCAGCATAACCGCTCCCCAGGCAAAAATAAGCTTCACATTCTGTTCCGGCGCCACATCGTCCACCAGATGCTCCAGCACATAGGGCAGCAACAGTTCTCCCACAGTGCCGGACAATTTGATTCCCATGCCCAGCGCAATCATAAACCGATATTTTTTTAAATAAGAAAATATAAATTTCATCTCTATTTCCAGCTTTCAAGCAATTTTGCCAACATTTTTTTCATTTCTTCCTGTTCCTGTTCGGAAAGCGCCGCAAAAGTCGGTGTCCCATCCTCCTGCTGCTCCTGCCGTACCGCCGCGTCATGCCCGCCTTCCGTCAGCTCGATCACGCTTCTGCGCCGGTCTCCCTCATCCTTCTGCCGCCGGATAAGCCCCTTTTCTTCCATCTTCGTGAGAATTTCACTGACAGACCCAGGCTGTATCCGAAGGATATCCTGTAATTCCTTCTGGGTCATGCTCTTCCTGTCCAGCAAAATAGCCAGGATTCTTCCCTGGCCCGCTTCTCTGCCGGAACGCACGTACAGATGATAGCCGCATGCCCGCATCATACTGTACAGACTGTCATGCTCATAAGACAGCTTCCTGCCGCATCCGCATCCATGATGGCATTCCCGCTTTTGTTCCATTTCTGCGCCCTCTCTTCCGCTTCTTTTTCCTTTACCCTTTACTGCCGGCTTCTCCAAATCATTTAAATGACTTCCGCGCCTTTTACATGTTCAGGGTTATTTTTAGGTGCCTTAACATTATCCTACACTACCCTGTCCTGTTCGTCAAGAGAAAAAATGAAAAGCCTGCTATGAGCCTCTGCCTTTTCCGGACAGTTTTCATACTCATAGCAGGCCTTGCCTGGCTTATTTACTTTTCGGTACAGTCTTTGCAAGTCTCCCTGGGCGGGCTATTGTAATAGGATTGACTCACTGCTCCTTCTGTATCAGAAGCATGATTTTCAAATATTACTATTTCTCCCATAGACCTCAATCTGGCTCAGCGCCGGGAAAGGAGAAGGGTCATCCGCCTTAATCAGATTGCAGAGCTCCACCCACTCCGTCTCCTTTTCCGGAAAGGTCAGCACATGCCCCCGCACAGACTTCTCCAGAGGAAAATCCATACTGCTGCCATCGGAAAATTTCAGAGTCACCTGAACCCACCAGTTATCATGCGGGAAATCGGAACGGGTATACAGCACCACCTTATCGGTCCTGACCTTCCTGCCGAAGTCTACTTTCATCGCCGCGTCATCCTGGCGGTTAATGCCCCAGGAATGATAAGGCCAGCTGCCATGAGACAGGTTCGCCCGCACACCGTCAATGGCATTCTTTGCCGCGAAATTGGTCTCTCCCCGGGTCTCCACATTGGCTGTGGCATGGGGAAAGCAGGGCACGTCCCTGTGCTGGTCCGCAGGATTCAGCGCCAGATTCCGATAGCTTTCTATCTCGTCCTTCCGGGCCGTCTCCACATAGAGATAATGCCTGTCACCGTAAAATACCTTCGGAGACAGATTATTTCTCTTCTCCCCAAAAGGAATCTCATAAGTCACATTGTCCGTGAGATAGACGAAAGCCTGTCCCAGAGCATCGTCCACCTGCCAGTTCAAATAAATATTTTTCTCCGAAGTCGAAAGCTCAATCCTGTCGCCCTCTTCATAAGCATGTTTGCATACCAGATCCACGAAGTCCTCCCCGGTGCTCTCGCAGATTACCTTGTCATTCCTGTCGACTACTTTCAATGATAATACAGCCATTGTTCCCTCCTGCCCCCAGTTCTACGTTTTTCTGTCTTTCCATCTGTCCGGCAAATTCAGTCTATCACACTCTGCAGTATCTGTCACGGGTTCTCTGCGGAAATTTCCCCATTCTGCAAAGTGTTTTATAGGTAGCAGTGCAGACTCATGGTTATTTGTCATCTGCCCGTGCCACAGGAATCCAGAGTTCGATATAGCGTTTTCCCCTGTCCGGTTCACGGAACCAGTGAATTATCGAAATCTCCGGTGCCTTCGCCAGGATATACCCGGAAGATGGAAGCCACTCTTCCACGATTTTCTTCCTGAGCTCTGAAAATATCATGGTTGGATATTCGCACCGCTCTGTCTCACATATCACATAGGTCCGGGCGGGAATGACAATATTCTCAAATCTTTTTGCATCCTCCTCATTTCCCAGCTCCTGTTCCAGATGTTCCCGCTCCCACTTTCCCAGCTGGGCAGCGATATAAAAATCATAACCTTCCTCCCGGAAATTTGTCATGACTCCATAGCTTGTGACATTATCACCGGCAAGCCCTTTCAGCACATACTGATTCAGCCTTGTAGTCACATAGAAATTCTCCTCCTGCTCACTCCTTTCCGCTGGTGTCCCTGTGAAAAATTTTTTGTACCCTGTGAGAACCATCTCGGGCTTCTCTCCTATCCTGTAATCCATACTGTTGCCTCCTTCCAAAGAAATCCTGATAGACAGACGGGTAAAGGAACATATCTTCGCCCCTGGCTCGCGCGCCGCCGACGGGGTGATGCCATGAAACCGGATGAAGGCCCTGGTAAAGCTGTCCGGACTGTCATAGCCATACTTCACCGCCGCATCAATGACCCTGATTTTGTCCGCGGCCAGTTCCGCTCCCGCCAGAGCCAGTCTGCGGTTACGGATATATTCTCCCAGAGTATAGCCGCAGAGGATGCTGAATACCCTCTGAAAATGATAGGGGGAAGAAAAAACATTTTTTGCAATCTCTTCATAATTCAATTCGTCGGTAATGTGACTCTCAATATAGTCGATGGCTTTCTGTATTCCTGCAACCCATTCCATCTCTCTTACTTCCTTTTCCCTTCTACATTCCTCTGTTCGATGTCCTGCCCTGTTCTTCCGGCAAATACATTCCTCACCCTGTACCCATCCTGCTTCGTTGTTACTGCATATCAGTCCGGACAGGTCCCGGGCTGATACGCTGTTCTATTGGCCAGCCTGGATTTATCTTATCAGAAAAGGAACTACCCTGCCCGATTTTCCCTGCGGAAAGATGACGGAATGGTCTTCAGTTCAAAAGAATATACACCATAAAAAGAAAAGGACACCCTGCTGACAGACAGCAGGACATCCTCTTTATAATTGAAGTTATTTACCATAGTTCTGCATAAATTCCCGAAATCCTGTTTCCGTAAGGTTAGCACGGGATGCCGCCTCCTGCACGGACAATATATTATCCCGGACAAGCTCGACCAATGCCTCCAGTTTGCCTTCTTTCTTTCCTTCTCTTCTTCCTTCCGTCCTGCCTTCCGTCTTTATCCTTTTCGCCTCATAATCAAGGACCTTGCCTCCCATGACAGATTTCACCCCTTTCTTCACATTTTCGTAGTCTCTGGCTATATTTTCCAGAACCCTCCAGGACATATCCACGATCGTACATTTAGTGTACTCATCGATAGAGCCCTGCTCCAGAAGTGTCTCCAGACGGCCACGGATATCCTCATATTCTGCTTCCAGGACTTTCCTCTGACTTGCACTTTGATCATAAAGTGCAAAGCACTTCTCATGACAAAAAATATGAAATGGTATTAAGAACAACAGCCGCTTCTCAAAAATCTTCTCCACTGTAAAATGCTGTAACTTCATGACCGGTATGTTGTAAGAAGCATTCGTCCCCGGCGTCCGGATTTCTACTGTCATCTCCTCCGGCGTGTTCTGGTTACAGCGCAGAAACAGCACCGCTGAGTGCGGAAACGTAACGATGAGCTTATTCTTTCTCACCTCTCCCTGATCCAGAGCAATCTGGGCATCGTATTCAAAAATCCTCACCAACATACTGCTATCCGGACGACTTTGGCATTCCCAATGATATTTTTTCTCTTTTGTACCAAGAACTGTAAAACATGTGTCCGTAATACGCTCCTGTTCTCCACCGTCCTGGCTGTTCAGGAAATGTTCGTTGGGAGAAAATATGATCTTCTCTTCTCCCGTATAATTCTCCCCAAACACTTCATTAATTACCGGAAGTATCAGTGAACTGCAGTCATTGAGCAAAGTACGGAACACGTCATCGTATGGCGTATTAGACATACTTTTTTCCTTTCCTGGTATCATTTACTTGTTTCTGCATTTTATTCTAGCATAAAATACAGGGGTTTACAATGCATACATGCAATTCCCATTCTCTGTAAAATCTCTCACACTACCCCCGTATCATTTTCCAGATGCCGCGGAAGAAATGCCCGTTGGCCATATCCAGCAGGCCCTGAAAGATTCCGCCTTTCATGCCGCCGGAAATCTGCATACTACGCAGAGGCCCGCCTGCGGAAGCCTCCATCAACATCCGGAATTCCGGATTTTCGTAATCTTTTTTGCCGTCGAAGCCCCTGGCGATAGTGGATTCCACCGCCTTGTACATGATCTTCATGATCAGAGAGTAATCCTTCATCTCCATCACAGTGTTGTCCATGGTGAAATGCCCTTTTCTGAGAATGGCGGGAGTATATTTCCTGCCCAGCACGGCCTCCCAGTCGGCTTGGACGGGTGTGCCCTTGCAGGTCTCATACCAGCTGCCGGACTGCCAGGACGGGACGGGCAAGGTGACTCCTTTCACCTGGACGGAAGCAGCAAGGCCTCCCACCTCCACGCCATAGGTTCCGGCGGGAATTTTCCAGCCATCCTGCCAGAGGGCAAAGGCACGGTCGTCCAGCTGAAAAGTCACCGTTTGCCCTTTCCCCGGCTGCAAGAATACCTTCTGGAAACCCTTCAATTCCCGCACCGGACGATGGAGACCGTTCTGGGGCGGACACAGGTAAAGCTGTACCACTTCGGCCCCTGCCACAGCTCCCGTGTTAGTTACGGTAACACTGACAGTCCTGCCTTCCACCTGCAGGCCGGAATAGCCGAAGGTGGTATAGCTCAGCCCGTATCCAAAAGGCCAGCGCAGGTTCTTTTTTGCCTTATCATAATAACGATAGCCCACATATATGCTTTCCATATAGAGAGCATCCTTTGTTTTGCCGTAATATGCTGCGGAGGGACAGTCCTCATAGCGAAGCGGCCAGCTTTCCGCCAGTCTGCCGGAAGGATTGACTCTGCCATAAAGCAGATCGGCAACAGCCTGACCGCCCGCCTGACCGGGAAGGCCCATGTAGAGGATAGCCTTCACCTTGTCCTCCCAGGGACATTCCACCGCACAGCCGCTGAGCAGGACCACCACTGTGTTGGGATTAACCTCTGCCACAGCCTCGATAAGCTTCAGATGACCTTCCGGCATTTTCATGTCCTCCCGATCAAAGCCCTCGGACTCATAACGGTCGGGAAGACCTGCGAACACTACAGGTACTTCCACACTTTTTGCCAGCTTCACCGCCTCGGCAAGCAGAGCATCGGTGGTATCCCCCCGTTCGTCACAGCCTGAGGCAAAGGGCAGATTCGGCATGGCATCCGCCGGACTTGTAATCTTTATGGGATTAATGTGGCTGGAACCTGCCCCCTGATACCGCATTCTGCGGGCCATACAGCCAATCAGAGCAGCTTTCCGGCTCTCTTGCAAAGGAAGCACATTTCCTTCATTTTTCAGCAGGACCGCTCCCGCTGCTGCCATCTTCGCCGCAAGGGCGTGGTGGGCGTCATAATCGCAGGAGGCAAAACTTTTCAGGGGCCCGGCATTTTGCTGGGTTTCTGAAATTTGCTGGCATTCAGCGGTTTGCTGATACTCGGCAGTTTTCCGAAGCTCAGTGGTTTGCAGAGTTTCGTTGGTTCTCGGAGTCTCAGCGATTTTCAGGAGCTCAGTGGTTTGCAGGGTACTGACGGATTGGAAGACCAGTTTCAGAATCCGGCGGACACTGTCGTCCACGGCAGACTCGGGAAGTGTCCCGCTTTTTACCGCCTCCAGTGCTTCTTTCTCCATGTAGGAACTGCCCCCGGGCATGTTCAGGTCACAGCCTGCCCGGAAGGCTTCAATCCTATCGTTCATCGCACCCCAGTCAGTGACTACCATACCGTCAAAGCCCCAATCCTCCCGCAGAATGTGGGTGAGCAGTTCTTTATGGTCAGAGCAGTGGACACCGTTCAGTTTGGGATAGGCGCACATAACAGTAGAGGGTCTGCCCTCCTTTACTGCGATCTCAAAGGCAGGCAGATACAGCTCCCTCAGGGTGCGCTCATCTACCACACTGTCCGATACAAAACGGCTTTTTTCCTGACTGTTGCAGGCAAAATGTTTTAAGCTGGTTCCCACTCCCTGGCTTTCCACGCCCCGAATAAAGCCTGCGGCCAGCTTGCCTGCCAGATAAGGATCCTCGCTGAAATACTCGAAGTTCCGGCCACATAAAGGGTTTCGTTTCAGATTGGCCCCGGGCCCCAGCACCAGGCCCACGCTCTGGTCGCAGGCCTCTTCACCGATGGCCGCGCCTACTTTCGAGAGTAGTTCCGGATCCCAGCTTCCCGCCATAGTCACCTCGGCAGGAAAGCAGGTGGCGGGGCTGGACTGATTTACGCCCAACATATCGGCGCCGTCCGAACGCTCCTGTTTGCGGAGACCATGAGGACCGTCGCACATAAAAAGAGCCGGAATGCCGTATTTTTCATTGGCTTTGGTCTCCCAGAAGCTCTCGCCGGAGCAGAGGGCTATCTTGTCCTCCAGGGTCATGGAATGGAGAATTTTTTCGATGTCCATCAGAATTCCTCCTTGCATATGCATTCAAAAATAACTCTTCTATACCGGCATTTCTCCAGCTGAATCGCATCAGGTTGGATGCCCTGCTTTTTCAGATTTTCAAAAATGCAGATTCTGTCATCCCACAGGAATCATGTAACTCCGGGTACCCGCGCCCTGCTCCCGCTGGCTGCCGTCAGGCAATCGTACCAATGCCCTGCAGTTCGCAGGAATCGTAACGGTAAACTCCATACCCGCCTCTGTTTTACGCCAGCCGCTCTCCACTCTGCCGTACACGCTTATATAATCGGCTTTCGCGTGGGTAAAATGCCCGCCTGGCCGGGGAGCGATGGTGAAGCGGTTTTCCTCCGCCACCCGGATACCGCACATGGTGGTAAAGAGCCATTCCACCACCGCGCCCTTGGAATAATGGTTCAGGGAGGCGATACCGCTCTGGAAGCCGTAAGGGCCCTCCCAATCCTCCCAGATGGTAGTGGCTCCGTGCTTCGGCATGGAAAGCCAGCCTGGAATCTCCTCGTTCTCCAGAAGCCTGTAGGCCGCCTCCAGATCATAGGATGCCAGCACATAGAGAATCAACGGTGTGGAGAGGAAGCCGGTTCCCAGCCGCCAGCCATAATGCTCTAACGCCTGAATCAGACGCTTTTTTGCATAGCTTTCCTGTTCTTCGTCCAGAAGTTCAAAATACAGCGGGCGCACCAGCCGGGCCTGTCTGTCAGTGTCAAGCTTGTATTTTTCCGTCCTGACCAGCTGCCGGTAGGCTCTGCGGCAGCCGTCGCTGTAGGTTCGGGACTCTTTTGCATCCTCCTCATGCCCCAGCCGCCCGGCGATGTCCGCCATGATTCCCAGTACATAGCTTGTGTACGCGGTGGAGACCTCCGGGTGCGGAGCCACAAAGTCCGTCCATTTGAACCCGCCGCTCACATCCGTGGGCTCCGCCCACTCGCCGTAGCTCTGGCCAGTGTTGACTAAATATTTTTTCACCTCTCCGGGAAGCTTGATCCGCTCGGCAAAAAGCGGCATGTTTTTCCCGCAGCGACGCTCCATAAAACGGGCATAACAGACCATGCCGTCGTAAAACTCCCGGAGGATTGTCTCGTCTCCGAAAATCTCCGCATACCGCCAGGGCATAAGGATACCCACATCGGACCAGCCCACCGAACCATTCATGGAGCACATATAGAAATCCGCGCCGCCCTCCGGGGTAATGTGGGGCAGTCTGCCGCTTTTCTCCTGCCAGTCGAAGACATCGTGGAGATATTTTCTTGCAAAGGGTGCAAAATCAAACAGATATGCGGCCGTATTAAAGAAAATCTGCGCGTCTCCCGTCCAGCCATGACGCTCCCTTGTGGGACAGTCGGTGGGCAGGTCGGCGTGGTTGTTTTTCGCACTCCAGAGGGTACAGTCAAAGAGCCTGTTCAGCAACTGGTTGGAGCTGTGAAACCATCCGGTGCGTTCCATATCGGAATAAACCGCGATAGCGGTAAAGTTCGCCGGCTCGACAGTTATGTCCCCCTCGACCAGGACATACTGGAAGCCGAAGATGGCGAAGGT
>JAAWLQ010000024.1 GCA_022797995.1 Lachnospiraceae bacterium | reverse complement strand
GTGCGGGAAAGGAAATTCTCCGGCGACGGAACAATGTCCGTGGTGGCGTAGGATTTCACTTTGTAGCTGTACCGCTGATTCAAAGCCTGGTACAGGGAATTCCCTGCCGTAGCGTTTGAGTAGATAAGCTGACGGGTATTTATATTCTCCCCGGTGGCATACAGGTTGCTCTCCTGCTTCTGAATGGCATAGAAATCCGGGTCCATTCCCGGCGCATCCCCTTCCTTCTCAGCTTTGGGTTTATGTATATACGATAGAATTTCATTCCTGTTCAGACCGGCGACACCTGTGTCATACACCACACGAAGGAACAGTTCCACCTGGGTCCCCGTCTCCGGTTCCTGCAGGGGGATCAGCATATTATCCGTGTACTGGATAAATCCCCATTGTTTTGCCTCTTTTGATCCACCCAAAGAATCATAAGGCCGCAGCTCATAGTAGAACCCTACAATCTGGTTGACGGCATTGCTGTTCTTATCCACATCGATGAGCACATTGTCCGCGCCGCTGAGGGTCACTGTCACCTTCAGATTCTTCATATTGGTATTTTCAAACGCGTCATACCGGTGGTGCACCGTGGAGACGGCAAAATGCTCCGCATTGTTGATCAGCAGGTTGTTTTCTCTTCTGGTGTTCTTATACAAAGGTGCGGAACCATCCTCCTTCCCCGTATACTCATCGTCGAATTCCTGAATGGCAAACCACACCTCGTAGGGTGTCACTTCGAAATTCTTCATAAGCACCGCATCGCCGTTTTCCACCGTAACGTCAAACTGCCATATCTTTCCCTGCTTCGGGAAAGCGTTCAAATCGAAGCTGGATCTGAGGATATCTTTCCAATTGTTATATTCCGTCTCCGGCACCTGACGTTCATTGTCCTTTGTACATTTCAGCAGACTGGCGGAAAATCCGTCGGAAAGTCTGTCCTGACTGACCTGCGCCACAATTGACGTTTCACTTCCCGCATACAGCCGGTCTCTGATTTTACCCGGTTCCACTTCCTTGTCCGGATACATGGCCCCGTCCGGGTCATAGACAAGGTATTTCCAGACGGCGCTGTTCTTGTCCCCGCCGTTTACATTATTGATTGTGGTGTGATCCAGATAAGCTGCAATCCGCGGCGTTTCCTTGTATACTTCCGTGCCGGCACTGCGCTGGATCTGATTGTTATATACCTCCGTGGATACGTATGCGGTGATGTCATAGGGGAATTCCCATGCCTCCGCGGTTTCTCCCGTCATGGTGTTCACATGGTACATACTTTTCAACGTAAATGCGAATACATAGCAATGTCCCCGCTCCATCAGGTCCGTATAGAAAATCGCCCGGTTATTTTTGTCCCTTATGGCCCGGTACTCATACTGCCCCGGTGCGTCCACTTTCTCCGTACGGCATTGCTTTAAAAGATCCTCATTCTTCGTAAATACCACATAGAGAGGAGGCACTCCTTTGTCCGATACATACTCCCGCACATCCAGCGTGATATCAAAAAGTACGCCGGGATCCTTATCCGGGTCCTCCGAACCGCTTTCCTTATATTCCCGGTAGGCTTTGATGATATCTTTATCGGGAGCAGTGTCTTCATACTTTTTCAGTGCCTGCCGGGTCATGGCATAGTAGGTGATCTCCGTTGTATCTCCGTTGTCGTTGGGATAGTTACATGCGGCCTTCAGGCCGATAGTCGTATCCGGTTTCAGATCCGATTCCACATAACCGGTTTCATTGAAGAGACTGTTCTTCAACTCCGTGACAGTCACGCCGGTATGGGCGGGATTGAACAGCGCGGGCGGCTTCTCTCCCAGGTCGATGACGGCCTCGTTCAGGCTCTGTACCTTTGCGCCGCCGCTGTAGATATCCACCACGTTCAGCGGCATGATATTGTAATTCTGCACCCCGTCGCTCATGAAATATTCGGCGTACTTTCCGGAATCCTTCTGCAGATCATAGGAATAGTCGTACAGTGCCTGGGCTGTCAGCACAATCTTCCCCCGCTGGGCATCTATGTCGATCCCCGCGCGGCGGAAGTCGTCTTTATACAGATAGTGTTCCTCCCCTGGAGCAGCCACCAGGGGCCCCTTAAAAAAATAGCCGCTTTCAGCCAGGGAATAGTCACCGGTCTCCTCAAGTTCCGCCTCTGTTCCTGCCGCATCCGCCAGGACGGCACTCCAGTCCGTGGGATACAGATCCTTGACAATGGTCCCAAGTATAGTCCCATTTTCCAGAGAGACCCTGATCTGGACAGCCCTGGCTATGGAGCGTTCGAAATAATATTTACTCTCCTTATCTGTGGAGTTCATGATATTTTTGTCCGAGTAACCGCCTTTGATATCAGGGTACAGCTGAAGAGCGGCTACCAGATCCTTATTCTGGCTGTCGTTGACACGGGTGGTGATGGAGAAGCCGGCGATGGACTCCTTGTCGGACAGTCCTGTGCCGTTGATTCCCGTGGTCTTCACAGAGGCAGTCCCCAGCCATTCCACCCGGTACTGGCTCATGGCCGCATCCCCCACGTTCAGTGTGTCTATCACTTCCCCGGATATGTCGAAGGTATATACGGTGTCCGCCTTCAATCCCAGGCACTTTACAGGAATCCAGTAGACAGTGCTTCCATCGTCCTCCTTCTGTCCCTGAGGCAGAGACTGACTGATCATTCTCTCATAGGTGGTGTCATTATTGGAGCTAACCTTTATGGCAAGCTTTGTCTGGTCATTGATCTCTTTCCCGTTTACGCACAGCTTCAGTTCTCCCCATATTCTGGTGGGGTTCACAGTGCTGGCGCCTCCCGTATCCACACGCTCCACAAGCTGATTCCTATGGTCCACCCATTCCCCGTTCACATTCCGGTAGGGTTCAAAGGACAGAGAGGGAGAGCCTGTGGCCGTGGCCGTGATGAAAGCCTCCTGTGCGCTGACAATGTTGTCCTTCTCGTTGTCGTAATAGGTCACCTCACAGGATACCTTGTATAAGCCCTGGAGAGCGGCGCCGAAATACCATTTTGTCTGGTAGGAGGTGCTCTCAAGTTCCTGCAGAACCCGCTCACCCAGGTCCCCCATATCCTCCTTAATCACAAAGCGATAATTTTTGATACTTTTATCCTTATCTCTCTCCACATTTACAGACAGATCATAACAGCCGTTATTGGTCAGAACGGCATTGACCTCCCCTATCACCGGTTTCTCCTTCAGGGTCTTCCCTTTCAGCACCTGGGCGCTCTTCTTGATCTCTCCGCCTGTGCCTTTGGGTTCTCCGTTGTCCCCTGCTTCCCACAGGGCAGGGTTTGCCGTGGATGAAGTATACAGCTCTATCTCATAGGGGATGTTGGAAGAGGTCCACTCCAAAGTGTCATCTCCCAGGGCAGTCTGCAAAAGCTCCTCAATATCCAACCCGAATTCATAGGAGGGAATCTCCTCGCACTCGCCGGCACCGGGATAGGAAATCCACTGTTCACCTGCTTTGATCCGCAGCGCATAATAAGCCGCATCCGAATAGGGCTGTTTCTTCAGGTTCAGATACAGCCCGTTCTCCGCCAGCTTTCCCTGCTCCATGATGACACCCTCGGAGCTGGTAAAGAAATTCCGCTTGATAAATGTCTTCGTGCCGCTGTTGGTCTCTCCGCTCTGCATGGCCACGGCATAGTCATTCTTCACCACCAGGACATATTCCCGGTCGGCACTGAGAATGTCCCTGAATTCAAATTCCTTATTGATGGCGCCCTCGTCCCGGATATCCGCCCCCGTCTCCGAGGCCAGCAGCTTGTTAGTTCTGGCATCGCGGATTTCCACCACGCCTCTGTCCGCGAGGAAGGTACTGCTTTCATCCAGTGCGGTCAGAGATACTTTGACGGAAGAGCAGTCGTAGGTCAGCTCTGTGATGCGGATTGTGCCCAGCTTATTCTCCGCCACAGTGCCCGCGCTTCCTCCGCTGCCGGAACCGCCGCTTCCTGCGCTTCCTCCGCCGGCGCCTGTGGTGCCGGTACCGCCGGCTTCGCCGTCCGCACCAGTGTTACCGTCCGCACCGATCTCTCCCTGTCTGCCGGCCTCACCCTGTGCGCCTGTATTCCCCTGGGTGCCTGTCTGGCCCTGGATGCCCTGATTTCCCTGCTCACCGGTCTCTCCGCTCTCGCCCTGCTCGCCGATCTCTCCCTGCTCGCCGATTTCGCCGTCCTCTCCTATCTCACCGGTTTCTCCGCTCTTCCCGGCCTCGCCGTCCTTGCCGTCCTCCACCTGAATGTTGAACTCGGGAGGCTGCCACGCCACATTGCTGGCCGACTGAATCACAATCCCGCCGTTCTTCATGTCCGCCATCAGCTCGCTCACGGTCACCTGCACCTCTCCGTCCCTGCCCAGGACCGCTCTCTGCTGGAGATCCAGAACCGCACCGTTTTTATATGTAATCCTGCCGCCGGTGACCACCGACTGGCAGACCAGGTCCTGATTGGCCACCTGCACGATATCCTTATCCACCCAGGTCACCTCCAGATAGCCTGAGATCCGCTCCGGCTCTCTTCCGGCTAATTCCAGGGTCATCTCATCCGAAGCGGCCAGCACTTTGTTCTCGGAGAGCTCCCACAGCATCTCCGTGAAGGACATTATGTTCTGATTGTTGTCGATTTCCCAGCCTTCGGAGGCCTTCGTCATAATCATGCCTTCCTTCAGCAGATAAAATTCCAGAAACCCCTGTCCCACTTCCTGCATATTCAGGGCCATGCCGTCGGAAAAGGCACTGACAGAGCCGTCATTATAATGGATGAAGCTGTCTGCCTCCACTGTGTTCTTCTCCCCCTGAATGTCCCTGAAGATGAAGGAAGCAGGAAATTTTTCCTGGTACCCGGTCCCCATGGAAAAGGCAAGCCCTGTCACGCTCTGTACTTCTTCCTGTGCGGTCACTTCCAGTACATAGCCATCCGCCGGAAAGTTCTTCCTCCCGTCTCCTGTCAGGAGGTATGCCCCGCCTATCACACCTGCCAGGACACCGATAACTGCAATGATAATTCCAATTACTACTTTTCTGCTTTTCATCACTTGTTCCACTTTCCTTTTTTACTTCCTGTCATTTCCCTTCAGTTCGCGCCATATTCCCATCCAACGCTCAGCTGCTCCTGTTCCAGCAGTCTCTCGTATGCCTGTTCAATCAGGATTGTAATATTTGCCTCAATCCCCTCCTGTGTGGACCTGTACATTTTCCACAGGCACCTGGGATTTACCTTTTCCGCAGGCACACGTGCGTCTCTGCTGAGCCTTCGTATGCAATGTCCCACATTGGTGCGGTCCATTGGCTTGCCTCCCGCGGTGGTGAATACCGGACCCTTTGTAATCCCTTCCTGTCTCATATATGCCATCAGTTCTCTCTGCAATACGGCAGGAAGACGTAGCAGCCTGGCGCTCATTCCGTTCTGTCGCTCCAGCCGTACCACACCCTCGCGCACAGCCTCCGCCGTAAGCTGTGGAAGCTCCTGCAGCCGCAGGCCGATCCCTCCCAGGGTTTTGATCAGGAGATAGGTTCTCTCCTGTCCAAGCTGCTTTGCCGTGGACAGCAGGCGCAGATATTCGCTCCTTGTCAGCTCCGGCTGCACATCATATTCTATCCTGCTGAATTTATCCACCTGCCAGTCCCGGTGTCCCAGATACTGCATCAGGCTGTTCCAGACGGATATTCTGGAATTCACGGTCCGGGGGCTGAATCCCTGTTCCTCCAGCCACTGCCGCCATCTCAGTCCACTTTCCCCATTGACTGTCTTATCTTCGGGAAGACATCCGCAGAGCATATTCAACGTTCTGCGATACTCCTGCAGGGAAATCTGGCTGCGGCCTCTGCTCAGCAGATGCGCCAGAAAACCTTCCAGCACTTCCGACGTCAGTTTTTCTTCCGTTTTCCTCTCCACGATCGCACTCTCCTTTCCCCACAGGAATCTGTCCTTCGGTCTGAAACAAAATCATCATTTTGTCTCATTTATGAAGCGAAATATGTCAAATTCTTTTTATCGTTCCTAGTATAGCACGGCGATAAACAGTTTTCAAGATTATTTTATGCTCCGTTTTTTGAAAAATTTACCGACTGAGAAAATAATACAAAATACAAAAACATACGAAAGAAAGCCTGAGAAAATCAGAAGATAAGGTTTTTTCGGGCTTTTATTTATTGATGTTCTTTTGAGCAATATTAGGGGATGCAGTTTTTACCGCATCCCGTTTTTTAATCGCTAAGTTTCCTTTGCAGGGGACTGCATTGAGACAAAATGATGATTTTGTTTCATTTCCTTTTTCAGCTGACCAGTCCCAGTCTCTCCATCTGACGGGCATGCGTCTCCCCTGTGGACATCAGATAGATACGGGTGGTCTCGATACTGCTGTGCCCCAGCACATCCGCAAGCTTTACAATATCCCTGCTCACTTTATAAAATGTCCTTGCAAAAAGGTGACGCAGATTGTGTGGAAAGACTTTGGACGGGTTCACGTCGGCTCGCTCACAGAGCTTTTTCATCTCCCGCCAGATCTGGCATCTGGACATGCTTTTCCCACTTGGACTGATGAAGACTTCTCCTTCTGCGATGTTCTGTCTCCTGGCATACTCTCTGAGTTTTTTGCAGAGCTTGCCCGGAAGAAGGATGGTCCTGATCTTTCCTTTCAGAGAAATGTCCGCTCTCTTTCGCCGGAAGGCCTCCACCGTAATGTATCGAACCTCCGATACTCTGATGCCGGTGGCGCAAATTGTCTCCAGCAACAAAGCCAGACGGGAATTTCCCGCCGCCTTTGCTGCCGTCAGGAGTCGTTCGTATTCCGCCCGGCTAAGCTCCTTTTCCTGTTCCCGGAATGTGCGGCGCTGTATCTTCAGGAATTTCACTTTGCATTCCTCCCACCCCATAAATTCAAAAAAGCCGTTCAGCGAGGAAAGCATTGCATTGATCGTCACCGGCGCATACCCTGCCTTCGTCAGATACGTTTTCCAGCCTGCGGCTGCTTCCCTGTCCACCGGGACGGCAGATCCGTCTTCCGGGCTTTCATCCACACGCCCTTCCAGCCATGCTGCAAACGCCCGAATATCCCGCAGATATTTCTTTATGGTATCCGGTGCAAATTCCTCCCGCACCATATACTGCCGGTAACTTGCCATTTTTTCTTCTGTAATTTCGTATGCCATTTTCTCTTCTCCTTTTCCAGGGCTGCCCAAACATCCGCATCCTTTGATATGATTTAAAATCATGCCGTATTATTGCCTGCTTTACAAGCACAAATCATATTTATCTCACTTTTCGTCAATTATCCTATTGACGCAATTTTTATATGCCTGTACAATGCATTATTATTGACGCAAGGCCAGCAGACATTTTCCGGAAAAGCCATACAACAATTCCCTGCAGAACTTACACCTGCCGCACTGAAGAAACAGGAGAAGATATCATGGAACGAAAGCAAAAATTACTTTATACCCTTTTGGGCTTTGTCATGGGTGTGGCATTGACCGCCGCCATATGGTTCTACATAAATCTGCAGAATTCCGGGAATCTTCCTGTCAGATCAGATGACATAGACGGAACCTTTGCCGACAGCATGGTTGTCGCCTCCTCCACAGAACCGGATAAGGGCACTTCTATTCCTTCCGGCCCGGCAGATACTGCAGAGAGCGAAGATGGCTCTTCCAGTACCCGGAACAAGCCTTCTGCCATCCCGGAGGATTCTGTCGGCGTCACAGGCACAGATCTTCCGGATGTGACTGACGACGTCACGGACATAGCGGCCAATTCATGGGACAGTGCCGCCGTTTACACCGGGGGAGACACTGTGAGCTATGAAGGATGTCTGTATCGGGCAAAATGGTGGACTCAGGGAGAGACTCCCAATGTCAGCGATGTGTGGGAAGATCTGGGAATCCTGGCCGGTATGACAGTACAGCCGGAAGGTATGGACAACTCCCCCATAAACGCCTCCGTTCCCCAGGACAGTGAGGTGAAAGATTTTAAAGTAGTAGGATATTATCCCAGCTGGAAGCCGGACAGGCTTTCGTCTGTGGATTTCAACATTATAACCCATGTCTGTTATGCTTTCGCTATCCCTACGTCAGAGGGGGAACTGCTTGACCTGGAAAATCCTGATACCGCCAGAGCACTTATTCGCTCCGCCCATGACAACGGTGCCAAGGTACTGCTGTCCGTGGGCGGCTGGAGTTACAATGACACTCCGCTGGAAAGTGTATTCATGGAAGCCACCGCCGATGAGACCCGGCTGGCATATTTTGTGGAAAATATTCTGTCCATGTGTCAGGAGTATGGTTTTGATGGGGTGGATATGGACTGGGAACATCCCAGGGTAGACGGCGGCAGTGCCAGGCAGTACGAAGCACTGATGCTTGCTCTGGCGGAAGGACTTCACGCCCAGGACAAACTTCTGACGGCAACCGTCCTCAGCGGAGCCACCGCAGACGGCAACATCTATTATGATGCCGCAGCCCACACGAATGCAGTATTGAACGCTGTGGATTTCATCAATGTGATGGCATACGACGGTGGGGACGGCGAGAGGCACTCCTCCTACCAGTTTGCTATCGACTGCGGTACATACTGGAAGGAGACTCGCGGCCTTCCCGCCTGCAAAATCGTACTGGGCGTCCCCTTTTATGCCAGGCCCGGCTGGGCAGATTACGGAATCATACTGTCTGCGGCACCCGATGCCTGCAAAGGGGATCACGCCTCCTATAACGGCATGGACGTCTATTATAATGGTCCGGACACTATCGCTGACAAGACACGGTATGCCATCGAAAACCTCGGCGGCGTCATGGTGTGGGAGCTGACTCAGGATACCACAGTTGCGGACAAGAGCCTTTTACAGGCCATTGGAAGAAGCATAGAGGAAAACAGCCCTGCTGAATCTATACCCTGGTAAATACGCGACAGCCAATCTCGGACATCTCATGAAAGCCCTGTGATTTATAAAATGCCGCGTTCTTCGCCGTATTGTCCGTTGCCAGATGAATCTGGCGCACATCCCGGTAACGTTCCAGCACTGCCTGGAGCAGCCGGGAGCCAATCCCCTGCCTGTGATACTTCGGATATACCAGAATGTCCTGAATGAACACAATGGTATACCCGTCGCCCACCACCCGAATGAGCCCCTGGAATGTATCGCCCTCATAGGCCCCCAGAACCAACAGCGAATTCTCAAACCCTTTTTTCAGGGTATCCGGCTGGTCCGTATAAGCCGTCCAGCCCACACTGGCATACAGGCTCAGTATTTCTTCTGCATTGTATTCTGTGTATTCTCTTATTTCCATCATGCGCGCCTCTCAAATCTCAGTTTTATAATCAAATATGAAGATACCTGTTCTTCAAATCATTGTGTCCGCCTATCAGCAGATTTTCAAAAAACAACTCCAAATATTCTGTCGTCGCATACACATTATTTTTCAGGTCGTTGTAATTTGCCCGTACCAAAGCATTCCTGAAATACCAGGAATTTTCTGCAAACACATCATTGCTCACACGAAAGCCCAGCGTCTTCAGATACTGAATCAGGAAAACGGCTGTTGCTCTCGTATTGCCTTCACAGAATGGATGAATCTGCCATATATCAGATACAAACTTTGCCACATGCTTTATGACTTCCTGTAAAGGCAAACCTTTGTATGAAAACTGTCTTTCCGCATTAAAATCATATTCCAAAGTGTCTTTGATGCTGTCGCAGGAGGCATAGTACACAGTTTCCCCATTCAGCACCCACTCTTTTTTCGTGATATTATAAGGTCTGAAACGGCCCGCATGTTCAAACACCCCTTCAAAAAGGCGTCGATGTATGGTCTGCCACTCTGCAGGTGAAAACCGAAATGCCTGTTCCCCCAGAATCTCCGTTATCCTCAGGGAGACAATATCCGCTTCCCTTGTGGTATCTTCGATTTCTTTCCTGTCCTTTCTCTCCTCATAGTAGCTCTGAATTCTCTCCTGAGCTGTTCCTATATCAATCTTTCCTTCAATGTGCGCCTTTGCTGTCTCCAGAAGATACTCTGAAATCTGCAGATTATCAACAGCCTGCAGGCCTATTGCAGTCTGCCAGGCAGCGCTCTTCTCCGCTTTGTCAGGTTCTCCCTGCTTTAAATATTCCCCCAGCTCACACTGCCATTTTCTATCCTCTGCCATTCTGTTCTCTCCTGACTCTATCCCCTCAATATCAATGCGCTGTCTATCCGGAATATGATTATTATACTTTATAAATTCTAAAATTCCAACCGATATTTTGAGATGTGTTTACCCCTTATTTTTTAATCTCATCATATAAATTAAACCAGAAAACCATTGTATATGCTTTTTCCTCTGCGTCTATCCAAATCTCATCTGCCATTTCTATTATTTCTAAGAAGTAAGCACGGCATCTTGGAGGTGTTTCGTAAGTAAAAAGTATTATATCTGTTTTAAACTGAATCATTCCCTGAAGTTGATCAGTAATATCAATAAGCAAGTCTGTTATCATATCTTCTGCCCAGGCAATCGCCTTCTCTGACATATTCTGAAAAATATTCATTTTCTCTTGATTCATAACTCGTATGATATGGTACTTTTCTTCTTCAATATGTGTGTATATTTTTTTCAACTGATGTTGCTCACTTTCCAAGTATTTCTGTTTCTCTTCTTTTGTCCATGTTATTACTTCCTGTTCCCATTCTTTGCTTTGTGCTTCTATTAATTTCAGTTCCTGTGTATAATAACTTCTTTCGATCCTCATATTTTTCTCCCAGTGTCTGTTTTCGAGTAATAAACCTTTATTCCGCAAATAATCTGTACTTAAAACAAGTACACTTTACATATTTTAGCACAAAATATACGTAAAATAAAGCTGAAATGAACCTGTTTTGTACTTATATATCATGGTGAGGATTCTATGAAAAAGAAAGAAAAGCATTTGGGAATACGTATAGACAATGATTTACACGCCAAATTAAAAAGTCTTTCAGATTATGAAGGACGTTCTATCAACGGTGAGATTCTATATTTAATCCGTCAGGCTATTATGGCCCATGAGAAAGAACACGGCCCTCTTCAATCCGAAACTTAATACACCTCCGGATATCTTATGAACAGCACAAAGGGAATATGCGGAATAATATAATCCCCCTAAATAGACAAGGCAGACAACCAAAATCTATTCAAGGGGGATTTTCAGGTCAACAGCTAAATATTCAGTAAACCGGCAATATCCAAAAAGTTGATTTTACCGTGTAAGTTCCACCCGCAGCACCTCTCCATCCACGATCATCCTGTCTATTCTGGCGCAGCGGGTATCTCCGGGAATCCCGGCATCTCCCGCATCTCTGCCATGATAAACTATGTAATATTCTCCTTTATCGAAAATAACACTGTTATGCCCCATTCCCTCTATGTAATCCGTATTGCACAGCAACGGCGCATAGGTATGCTCATCCGGATACTTTTTCCAGGTAAGGGTTCTGAGATCCGCATCCTCCGGACCATGTGCCACACAATATCCGATGAAATAAGTAGGATTCGTATAATTTGCCCCGGAGAACATCAGGAAATGGGTCTGCCCCACATGAAAGTAAAACGCACCTTCCACCGTATGCCAGTGCTCCCCTTTCTTAAACCGATTCCGCATAAAAATTTCTTCGTCCAGTGTAGGCTTCACCACACATACGGGATTTCCCTCCATAGTAATAGGGTCTGTCATTCTATCACAAAATATGTGGGTGCCCACACGTTCGGCCTCCAGCACATTACCACAGTAAAAATGATAGATCCCCGAACCATTTACCACCACATGAGGATCAATGGAAAAAGGCGGAAGCAGCTTCTTTATCATTCGGAAAGGTCCCCGGGGAGATGCCGACACTGCAACCCGCAAAGTCTGCTGATGCACATCCTGCGTGTCAGCATCCAGACTGGAATAATACATATAATATTTTCCATCCATACAGACTACACAGGGCGCCCAGCAGCTTTTCTGTCCGGTCATATCCAGACATTCTCCCTCATATGCCCATCCCTCCAACAGAGAATTGCTGGAAAAAAGGGAAGGTCCCTTGGCACCGGTAGCATATATATAATATCTGCCATCCTCCGCCTTTAATATGTAAGGGTCTGCCTGCCCGGCCGGGGCCGGGTCATTCATTTTTCGCTGATACAGTTTCATGGAAATCTCCTTCTCCTTCTGTCAATACCTTTCTGTCTCTATTTCCAGCAAACCGCTTCTCGGAACCGGAATCCGTGCAATTCCCGGAGTTAAGACAGCTCTTTCCTGAGATACAATATACCCTCTGCAATCTCTCTTTACAAGCTCAACAGAGCAGCCTTCTTCCACTGTCAGATAAAGTACGGCGGCTTTTGTCGCGTTGATAATTCTGCTTCTTCTCTTCGTAAGGTCCGGATGGATTACTTTATCCCCTGCATACACACCGATAATCTCCTCCGTATCGTCAAAGGCCTTGATCACCGGATATAGAAAATGCGGTTCATATGGAATAAATTCTGATTGCTGCAGTACTCTGACATTTTCCCTTTCAAACGCAAGCCAGAAGGCCAGCATTTCTCTGTGTTCCGTGGTCATCTGCCCAATCCTTTTGGAAAACTGTGTGACCCCGAATACAGTATTCAGCACCTGCAGCGCAGCATCCTCCGCGCTTTCTTCGTTATGCCAAGTAATCATGTCGGAATGCACGGCGGTGCCGTTACCGTTCAGCATTCTCAGATCGGCAATTCCGATTCTGTTGGTGGCAATGTCCCCGGGGCAATCAGCCACACGGAACATATTCCCGAACCTCCTCATCCCAGGCCCGATATAGCTCTGTCTGAATTCTATCATTATATCTTCCCGGATGTCTGTCAGTCTCTTCCTGATATCTGTCATCAGGCGTTCCGTCGCCTCCTGTACACAGTGATAATCCATCCCAGCACAGATATGGTCCCCCTTCTGCATCTTAAAGCGATCGATAAAGTCAAGCTTCAGGCCGTCCAGATCATATTCCCGCAATGCATTCTCATAGATGTTAATCAGGAATTCTCTCACTTCCGGATAACGCGGATCCAGCACCCCCGCCTGATTCCGGTCGACTCGCACCAACACCTTATCCTGAAATCGCTCCCAGTTCCTGGAATAATACCCCACAAACGGCACGCTGTACCACAGCATGTACTTCATTCCCAGCTCATGTACCCGTCTTACATGCCCGCGCATGTCGGAAATCTTCTCCCGGCAGACTTCCCAGTCTCCGGTATAGCCATACCCGCCTCCGCTATTATCCGTCTGCCACCCGTCATCCACGATAATGGTATCCATCCCCATTTCTTGGGCCAGAGCACATTCCTTTTCCAGTTCTTCCGCCTGAATATCCTGATGGAAGTTATACCAGGAAGAGTACATGGGACGCCTTGCCGTCTCCGGAACCGTCATGGGTTCCGGCACAAGCATGCCTTCCCACCACGTCCGGACGGCATCTATTGCCTTATAATAAGGAATTCTTCTGAAATCGGCTCTCACCAGCAGTCTGTGCCGGTTTTTCCCCACAAACTGCCGCAGTCCCATCTCGATATCCCCGGCTATGGTATTCGAATCATCGTCCACCCCGAAGCGGACGCTGCTGACCTTCTTCACTTCGTCTGTGGCAAATGTAAAAGTGTTCAGATCCACCGAGTTGAAAAGCACAGCCATGGGCGCCGAGTTTGTCAGCATGGATTCGATCTGCAGCCTCCAGTCCGCATCCAGAACTCTTCTGGCTCTGCATCCGGGATGCCACATATACTGCACATCCACACAGGGAATGCTCCATACCAGCACCACCTTTGAGTCTGATGCTTTCGCCTGCTCTTCATTCCATGCAAGCAGAAATTCATACTCGTACACATTCTTTTCCACTTCACGCCTGTTCACTTCTGCCGTAAGGTCAATATTGGAGGTGACCGTCACATCATCGAATCTATGTATGGTTCTTAACAATTTTCTCATTTTTCTCTGGCCTTTCCATATTGCATTCCTGGTACCCTACCGTTTCCGTTCCTTTTTCACAGTACAACCTATACAGAAACCCCTTTAAATACACCAATGCTTCACACAAAGCCGCACGGGCTATTCAGCTCCTTAATATCGGATATCTCCTCTCTGCCTTTCCGCTGTTCCCGGACGTAGCTGCTCTGTTATTGCAAGCATCTCTTCCAGATTCATCAATGTCTCATTATCATACCAGTGCTCCCATCTTCCCGCCAACGCCTTCTTCCTGTCAATACACAGCTTTGAAAGCGCATACACCGCGTCTTCAATATGTCTTTCATAGCTTTGCCCATTGCATTCTCCCAAGCGGTCCTGTGCCGCACAGCTTAAAGCATGGACCCAGCCATACAGACCGATCATCGTTTCAACGGGAACCACCAGATGCGAAATGAAAAACTGTCTTCTTTCCTGCGCTATCTCTCTCAAAATCATTACCGCTTTTCTGTGCAGCTGTGTGAAATGCAGATACCCTTCTGCGGAGGCTTTTTCATAATAAGCGATAAAATCCTCTGCATTCTCAAAATCAAACAGTCTCTTATTCTGGATATCCACCTGAGTAAACGGTTTCCCCTGAATCAGCTCCATCAGCTTCATTGCTACCCTGCGCGTCATGCCGTCCATGAATAGCATCTGCCCCGGAATCTTCTCGCCGGACATCTCATAAAAGCATTGATAATACTCTCTGTAAATCTCCTGAAGGGGTGTCGGATCTTCTATCAGAAATTCCTGTCTACACCACGCCGCACAATAGGTTTCCGGTTGAAAATGCTCCATGTTCCAGGTCAGCTCCGCCACATAGCGTATATTATAGACGTGTTCCCTGAAATTTGCCACATTCAGCACTGAATAATCGCAGTCTCCTCGGGCAGCCAGCTTTCGGTAGACATAATCGATCTTCTCCGGTGGGTTTCCCTGTACCAGGTGAGGTCCGCAGCCCCAAAATGCCACATGATAATACAATCCATAATTTCTTCCCGCCTCCCTGGCTGTGTTAAAATAATCCTGCTCCAGCATTTGTTCCGGCGCAAAATCGGCAAACACCACGATTACATCCTCCGGAAATGTCAGGGTTCCTTTCCCGTACAGCCCCATACCTTCCATCCATAGAGTGGAAGAACAGAGTATTTCCCTGCAGGGATTCTCTTCCTTTATAATCTCATACTGCCGTCTGATTGCATCTGATATCAGCTTTCCCCGCTCCTCCATACTGTCGGGGACTCCCTTCTCCTGATACCATACCGGCCGGTCTCCCCGCCCCCGCAGCCCCAGCTGCCAGATTACATTTTGATAACGAGACCATTTGCGGACATATTGTCTCCAAAGCTGCTCATATTCTTCCCGGTATGTAAAATAATTGATATCGGTAATGCCCTTCTCTTTCCAGTAACGGTCCATAGTAAACTGATGAACGCCTACCGGTTCCTGATGGTGCATGGATATATACATACCACGTTCCGTTACAATGCGGACCAGCGCTTCCTCATCCGGATTACAGATATCCAGATGCGAACAGGGAATCAGCAGATTCTGTTTCAGACGTAGTCCCGTTTCCACCAGCATTTCCAGGACTTTGGCATAATCCCTGTGAAAATCATATCCCGCCTGCGGTTTTCCTCCTTTGGAAAATCCCTGCAGTAAATCTTCATCATTGATAAACCAGCCGCGAAATCGAAAATGTTCCGGTCCGTCTGTAATGCAGACCTTCTCCAGTGTAAGCCGGTCCATTGATTGAGGCGCATGATCTGTCCACAGATACAGCGGGTCAATCCCCAGAAAGCGCTCCGAGAAGGTATAGATCCCCCACATGGTTCCACAGTCATCGCTGCCGGCAATCAAAACTGTGTCATCATCCGGGCCTGTTGTTCTAATGGTATATTGTTCCCATTTCCCTTCCATCTCCTGGAGACAGACATCCCTGTCCGCCAGATATTTCGTAAATTTTTCATTTTTCAGCGAGCCAATAAGCAGTTTCCCGCCTGCATCTTCCGGAAGTGAGTCCGATAATACAATCTCTCTCACCCCCACTCTGGCCAGATCCCTTTTCAGATCCTGCAGTGCCTTCCGAATACAGAGATTTTCTCCTGCATCATAATATATCTCCGCCGCTTTCTTTCCGTCCCACACAGTAATCATCCAAATCCCTCCGATTTTCCTTGTTTTCTAAGCCCCTGCCGTTTCTGCGCAACCCTTCTTACTTTGCCGTACACTTTCCTTTGCTGCAGCCTTCCTGACAATCCTCTTTTTCCATGGCCATTCCCAGACGCTTTCCCTTCTGTCTCCCGGGCCATCTGCATCTGAGTCAAATCCCCGGCTTCCTTTCGGAACATGTCTAACCTTTGACGGACCCTATCATGACACCTTTGACGAAATACTTCTGTACAAAGGGATAGGCAATCAGCAGCGGCAGGCTGGAAATCAGCACCAGAGCATATTTCATAACTACCGCCATATTGGCCTTCTGTGTCAGGTCTTCCAGAATTCTGACATCCATATTGGCCAGAAGGTCATCACTTACCACACTTTCATTCAGAATCAAAATTCGACGGAGTACCAGCGCCAATGGATGATATTTTTTATTACTAAGGTACATCATGGCATTGAAATAACTGTTCCAATGACCAACGGCATAATAAAGTGTTATGACAGCCAGCACCGGTTTTGCCAGAGGCAGAGCGATACGGAAGAACTGATCAAATTCGCTGCCGCCGTCAATTCTTACTGATTCAAACAGACTTTCCGGTATGGAGCTGGAAAAATAGGTACGCGCCACAATCATGTTGTAAACGCTCAGTCCTCCCGTGACAATCATAATCATAGGATTATTCACCAGATTCAGAGTCTTGTAAAGCAAATAGGTCGGAACCATACCGCCGCTGAAATACATGGTGATCAGAAAAAACCAGGTAAACAGCGTATGGCCGAACATTCTCTTCCTGCTCATGACATAAGCGGTGGGAATCGTCAGGAACAGATTAAACAATGTCCCACATACTGTGTAAATAATCGTATTCAGATACCCTGACCAGATTTCCTGATTTTCAAAAACAGCCTCATAGGCAAGTGTCGTAAAATCCACAGGCCAGAAGCTGATCTTTCCGGTTGCCACTGGAATATAATCGGAAAAAGATGCAATCACCGTATAATACAGCGGATAGATGCATGCAAATGTAAGCATCAGCAAAAGTGTTATATTAATCACATCAAACAGTCTGATTTTCCTGCCTTTCATCCTCTTTCCCCCTCTCAGAACAATCCTGTGTCTGTCATTTTTTTGACTACTGCATTTGCAATTAACAGGCAGATAATGTTCACAATATTATTAAACAGTCCGATTGCTGTCGAATAACTATACTGTCCTCCCACAATACCAATATTGTATACATAAGTAGATATTACCTGAGATGCGGAGAGATTCAGATCATTTTGCAGCAGATAAATCTTGGAATACCCCACCGACAGCAGACCTCCCAGCCGCATGATAAAAGTAATGGCAATCGTGGGCATGATACCGGGAATATTCACATGTCTGATAATCTGCATCCTGCTGGCTCCATCTACTCTGGCCGCGTCCACCAGCTCCGGTGATATGGATGCGAGGGCGGCAATATAGAGAATGGAGCTCCAGCCCAGATTCTGCCACACGTCGGACCACACATAGATAGAGGAAAATGCCCCTGGATTGGTAATAAAAGGAATCCTCTCACCTCCCAACGCCGCAATCAGATTATTGATCGGGCCATTCGCCCTGTCCAGCATCATCAGTACCAGAGAGCAGGCTACCACCTCTGACAGGAAATGTGTTGCGTAAGTAACCATCTGCACTGTTTTCTTCAGTCGAATCTGCCTGACCTCATTCAACATCAGAGCAAATATGATTGCGCAGGGAAATGTAGCCAGAGAATATAAGGTAATCGACAGAGTATTTCGAATCATCTTCCAGAAATCCGGATACTTAAAAAATTTGATAAAATTCTTGAATAACGGATCCAGCCATTCGCTGTCCATAATCCCCAGACTTGGACGGAAATTCTTAAATGCAATCTGTATGCCATACATCGGCCCGTAACTAAAAATTGCCACATAAATCAGGGCCGGCAGCAGCAGTACATACAGCTGCCAACTCTCCCTTAACCGTTTTGTTACATAAGCCCCGGTTATTTTATTTTTATATTTTTTGCTGTTCACAGATAACTCCTCCTGATTAAAGTCGTTACACGACGGCACTATAGAGTACAACAATAGAATCCACGCTTCGCGAATCTTCTATTGTCATGAATAATGATGGCGGGCAGGAAGATACATTCCCACCCGCCTTGAAAAATACTCCCTGAACCGGAATCAATTCCCAAAAGTCGCATCAGTAAAGCCTGAATACGCATCCTTATAGATATTGATATATTCTTCAATTCCCAGTTCCTTCAATTCATTCTGGTAAGCGTCAAATTCATCCAGAGAACGCTCGCCGACAATGAATTTCGCTGTCTCCTGTGTCACATAATCATTGATAACTGTGGCATAGTCATCTGCTTCTTCCTTCTGTTCCAGGGTCAGATATACCGGCGGCAGAACGATAAAGGTCAGATAATCCTTCATGGCATCTGTCTGTATGACACGCCAGTGATGATCCCAGTTGTCATCATTGAAAATCGAGACATCCACTACCGGCATCTCCACTTCCTTCCCGGTAATCACATCCCTGACTGTCCGATACTCCATAGGATTCTCCACGCCTGCCAGCTCATAGCGGAAGGATTCCATATGGTCAAAACGTCCTGCCACATAGTACCATGCCGTATTGCCATTTGTAAGAGTAGCCGTACTGTCTGCTTCCATTCTGGCATTCACTACCCTGCCATCCTCTGTAATCCACCAGCCATTGCCATCTATTTCATTTTCTGTCCCCTTCATAGGTCCGGCCTGATAATAGGATCCGCCTTCGTCACTGTACATGTAATCAAGAATAGAAGCAATCAGCTCCGGATATTCCGTCTTGGCGGATACATAGGTGCCCAGAGAATATCCTGCATTCACATGAGCGAC
This sequence comes from Lachnospiraceae bacterium, assembly GCA_022797995.1. Classification (GTDB taxonomy): domain Bacteria; phylum Bacillota; class Clostridia; order Lachnospirales; family Lachnospiraceae; genus Acetatifactor. Next base: position 1,352 of record JAAWLQ010000024.1, on the reverse strand, counting down.
ACGAGTGTCATTTACATCGCTGGACAGAGGAGAAAGTGCCACCCAATCCTGCCAGTTATTCTCTGCAGGCTGCAGAGTACTGTCCCCGAAGATACCTACAATCCCTTTCGCAACATTAGCCCGATTGGCATCCTGCTCCAGTGTAAAGTAATCCGGTGAGACCAACCCTTCCTTCAACATGGTATTCAGCGTCTGCATGAATTCCTTTGCTTCCGGTGTGTAAGCAGGCAGAGTGATCTGACCGTTTTTGATCGCAAAATTCGTTCCGTAAGTCTGACCGCTGCCATAGAATCCCAGTGCATTCCAGATATAGTCTTTAATCTTATTCTGGTTGTCTGACACCGGAATCAGCTCCGCTCCCACACCGCCGGGGTCCTGTGCCTTAAATGCGCGGGCGACCTCAAGAAATTCGTCCAATGTCGTAGGAATGTCCATATTTACCTTGTCCAGCCAGGCCTTATTGATATTGACACGAATGGTACCTGAAAAAGCTCCCGTATTGTTGGCGTATACAGGTCCACGGATATAAGGAAGGCTGTACACCTTACCATCCGGTGTTGTGGAAGCCACCAGCGCATCCGGATAATCCTCCAGCGCCTTCATCAGATTCGGCATCGTCTCTTCATTCATATACGGCGTCCAATCCAGAAGCATTCCCTCCCCAACACCATAGGTCATGGCATTTGTGGTAGATAATGGCATCCACATGATATCCGGCAGGTCATCTGCCATGAAAAGCTGATTGATACGCTCATCACTGTTGTCTCCCAAATCTTCCAGTTCAAATTTTACATTAAATTTCTTTTCCAGATTTTTGAAGGCCCAGATGTCTTCAAGAGCCGATGTCTGCTCTGTATGAAGCTTGGTCGCCAGACGCAGAACCGGAACCTCGCCCGAATCGGCCCCTCCATTATTTGCTTGAGTCTGTGCCGCTGCCCCTCCCGAAGCTGACTCTCCTGATCCCCCCGAAGCCGAGTCGTTTGTGGAGGAAGACGGTGAAGAGGAACAAGCTGTCAGTCCCAACACCATACTCCCGGCTAAAAATAAAGCTGCCACACGTTTCTTCATAAATACCTTCTCCTTTCTTCTCTTTTTTCCATCATTTGTTCGCATTCGGCATTCTTCAATGCAAAGTCCAAATCTTTATTGTGCATTTTTTTCAGATTTGAACCTGCGCTCATTGTATCACTGTCTATTTTGTCCATTCAAATCCCAAAAAACAAAAAACCTCCCAAAAACCGATGGAATTCGGCTTTTGGGAGTTCTGGGGATTTTGGCAACGCATTCGACACTACAACAATTTCTTTGCCAACCAAGACTGCCGTTTCAGGCAACCGGGATTCGGCAAGAAT
>JAAWLQ010000023.1 GCA_022797995.1 Lachnospiraceae bacterium | reverse complement strand
GGGCCTGGTGATTGCGGCGGTGCTGCTGGCTTTTTCCTGTAAATTTATGAATTACAGTCTGGCGAAGGAATGGAAGCTTTATCGGAATCTCTTTTTGTTCCTGCGCTATTGCCGTCTGCTTGTAAAGGAGATCATCAAAGCGAATATGAGTGCCATGCATATGATACTGACCCAGGAGGAAGAGATAGAGCCGGTGCTGGTCAGTTTTCACTCTGATCTGAAGACACAGATGGGAAAAGCACTGCTTGCAAATGCTATTACGCTGACGCCGGGCACCATTACTGTGACGCTGGAGAATGCGGAATATACGGTGCATTGTCTGGATGAATCTATGGCCGAAGGAATAGGGGAGGGTGAATTGACAGAGTGTATTCGTCAGTTTGAGAATTCCTGAAAATATAGAGTTAGTAAAATCTGTGAAAAATCAGATTGTTGTAATATTTTTATGCAGCAGGATGGAGCAAAGATGGGGAAAGGAATGGAAAATCTGGAAGCGGCATATCATTTTGTTTTTACGGCGGCGCTTATTATTCTGGCGATTCTGGTGATATTATGCCTGGTGCGCGCCATCATCGGGCCCAGAGTGGCAGACCGGATTGTGTCAGTCAATATGACAGGGACGATGGTGATTGTGATGATTGCCATTCTGGCGTTGATGCTGGAGGAAGGATATCTGGTGGATATCTGTATTATCTATGCCATGATCAGCTTTCTGGCGGTCATTGTACTGGTGAAGGTATATATGGGAGTGTATCTGGAGGAAAAGCGGGCAGACTCTCATGGAGGAGTGGCCATGGTGGCCGGGTCGAGGGAAGAGGAAGGCGCCGGGGAGGCCGGGAGAGTCGACGAGTGGAAAGCCGGGTCGAGGGAAGAGGAAGTCGCCGGGGAGGCCGGGAGAGCCGATGAGCGGAAAGCCGGGGCGAGAGAAGTGGAAGGCGTCGGGGAGCCGGAAGCACAGATGAGCAAAAGACCGAAATAGAAGAAATGGAAGCGGCTGCAGGGACAGGAAGCAACCCTCAGGGGACCGGGCAGAGAATGGAAGAAGCCGCCGGGAAAGACAGATAGAGAGAGTAAGCAGAAGCCAAAGGAAGAGATAATGGCAGATGCCGGAGACGGATGTCGGAAACACCCGTATGAATAGGCAGAAAGAAGTAGAAACAGATAAGGAGGGCAACGGCAATGGCGGTGTGGGAATGGATACGCTTTTTGATTGGCGGCGGTCTGCTGCTGGCCGGGCTTGTCACTTTTGTGATAGAGATGATAGGCGTATTTCGCTTTCGATATGTACTGAACAGAATGCACGCGGCGGCCATAGGAGATACGCTGGGAATCGGATTCGCTCTGTCAGGGCTGATCGTCATAAGCGGTTTTAACTTTACGTCGCTGAAATTGTTCCTGGTGATTGTATTTTTGTGGTTCTCTTCACCGGTCTCTTCCCACCTCATTGCGCGGCTGGAAGTGACTACCAATGAAGACAGCGGGAAGCATTACCGGAGGAAAAGGCTGGAAGCTTCTGAAAAGCGGCAGGAGGAGAAGGACAGCGGAGAAACACTGGGAGAAAACGGAGACGGGAAAATGAAGTCTTGTGATAACGAGGATGTGGGGAGGTGTGTAGAATGACGATATTTACCTGTATTCTGCTTGTCTTTCTGGTGGTATGTGCCATTGCGGCCAGCCTGTCCAAAAAGCTGCTGAATACCATACTGATATTTATGTCCTACAGTCTGATCATGTCTATCATATGGGTGCTGCTGGAATCTCCGGATCTGGCCATCACGGAGGCGGCGGTGGGAGCAGGCGTGACCACAGTGCTGTTCCTTGTGACTTTGAAGAAGATCAATGCCATTATCAAAAAGGAAGATTCCCGGGAGGAGACGGATGAGTAAAAAACTTTCCGAAGAAGAATATCAGAAAACGTTTTCCGGCAGATTCCGCAGGTGGCTGAGCGGTGAGAAGGACCCGCTTCTGGGGGAAGTGGAAATGCGCAGGCAGGAGGTCCGCCGGGAGAGCGAGGCGGAGGAGCGGCAGAGGGAACAGGACGAAAAGCTGCTAAAGGAGCGGGTCTATGACCTGGAGCATAATTTTGAGGTCAGGACTTTTCAGAAGGTTTATCGGGTGTTCGGTGTGCTTTTCTGCATTTTCCTGGTAGTTCTGCTGCTTGTGGCGGTATCCGATCTGCCGCACTTCGGTCATGCGGAGAATCCGGTGAACAATGAGGTGGCGGAGCGCTACATTGAAAAAGGTCTGCAGGAAACCGGGGCGGTGAATATCGTCACGGGAATGATTCTGGATTATCGTGCTTTTGACACGCTGGGAGAGTCCCATGTGCTGTTCATTGCAACCTGTACCGTGCTGATTCTCCTGCGCAGAGACAGGAAAAAGGGCGGAGATACAGGCGAGGCGGAAAAGGAGGATGTGAGTGACAGACTCTATGAGCCGAAAAATGACGTGATTCTGCAGACTGTGGCAAAAATACTGGTGCCGCCGGTTTTCCTGTTCGGAATCTACATCATTCTGGCCGGGCATCTGGGACCGGGAGGAGGCTTTTCCGGCGGAGCGGTCATCGGCGCAGGACTGATTTTATATCTGAATGCTTTTGGATTTGCCAGGACTGAGAAATTTTTTACGGCCAGGACCTATCGCAGAATGAGCTTTGGCGCTCTGGCCTGCTACAGCCTGGCGAAGAGTTATTCTTTTTACACCGGAGCCAATGGCATAGAAAGTGTGATTCCGCTGGGAACGCCGGGTGCGATTCTGAGCAGCGGCCTGATTCTGCTTCTGAATATCTGCGTGGGTGTCGTGGTGGCGGGCACCATGTATACCTTTTATGTGATGTTCCGGAAGGGCGACTATTGAGAGACGGGTGTGTATATGTTGTTGTAATATTTTGCAGGGTAGCAATGAATGACTTTGTGGAAAAGCCTTTACGCAGCTTTACAGGCTGATAAGTCAGGACGTTTTTACGTAAGGAATTGCATACAAATGTGTCTCGTGGAGATATTGCAATTTTAACTTCACGGAAGAGATTTGCAGGCAGACTCGAAAAAAGGAGGCCTGCGCAGGCGCCGTAAAAAGGGAGGAGATGTACGGATGAACATAGAATATCTGCTGGAAAATTACGAGGAGGCTGTGGCCATGATTTTGTTTGGCATCGGATTTTCCAATCTGCTTCTGCAGAAAAATCTGATTAAAAAAATCATAGGCCTGAATATCATGGACACTGCAACCTATCTGTTTCTTGCGCTGAAAGGGTACATTGCCGGCAGGAAAGCCCCGGTGGTGGTGGATGGCGTTCAGAGTGTGGAAGCTTACATCAATCCCATTCCCAGTGGCCTGGTGCTGACGGGAATCGTGGTATCGGTGTCGGTGACGGCTCTGATGCTGTCTCTGACGATTCGACTCTATCGCAGGTATCACACGCTGGATCTGGACGAGATTACCACAAGGCTGAAAAAGGAGGGGAAATGATGGATTTCGTGCAGAATTTCCCATTTATTTCCATCATTTTGACTCTCTTTTCCGGGCCTCTGTGTTCCGTGCTGAACGGAAAGCAGGCCAGGCGGGTGAATACTGCGGTGATTGTGGCGGACGGGATTCTTTCTTTTCTGGTGCTGGGGTATGTGGCGGCTGCGGGACAGCCTTTCGTCTACCGGATGGGGCATTTTTCCGCGCCCTGGGGCAATGAGATTCGCGTGGGGATACTGGAGGCCTTTATGGCCGGCTTCTTCTGCGTGATTATGCTGTTATGTATGCTGGGCGGTATCCGGGAGCGGGAGGTACAGATTGAGGAAGGGAAGCAGAATCTCTATTATGTGATGGTAAATCTGCTGTTGTGTTCCCTGCTTGCCCTGATTTATACCAACGATTTGTTTACGGCCTATGTGTTTGTGGAGATCAATACCATCTCTGCCTGCGGCCTGATTATGATTCGGCAGACCGGCCGGACCTTCGAGGCGGCCACCCGGTATATGATTATGAGCCTGCTGGGCTCGGGTCTGTTGCTGTTGGGGATCTGCTATTTGTACGCGGTGACAGGCCATCTGCTGATGAGTAATATCCGGGAGCAGGTAGGGGTGATTTCCGCCACGGGACAGTATCACATTTCACTGATGGTGGCGCTGGGGCTGATGTCTGTGGGGCTGGCAATCAAAAGCGCGCTGTATCCTTTTCACGCCTGGCTGCCGGATGCCTATGGATATTCCACACTGTCCTCTTCTGCCATTTTGTCTTCTCTGGTGTCCAAAGGCTATATTTTTTTGCTGATTAAGATTTTTTATCGAGTGATCGGTTTCGATGTGGTCTGGGAGAGCAAGGTAGTTAATGTGCTGTTTGTGTTCGGAATCGCGGGAATGATCATGGGTTCGCTGAGCGCTATGAAGGAGAGCAACCTGCGAAGGATGATTGCCTATTCTTCCGTGGCACAGATAGGGTACATTTACATGGGGCTGGGTCTGGCTACAGAGGCGGGTTCGGTTGCCAGTATCTACCATGTACTGTCCCATGCCGCCACCAAATCCCTGCTGTTTGTGGCAGCTTCGGGGCTTGCGGACGCCTCCGGGGGCAGTGACCGGTTCAGGGATATCACAGGGGCAGGTCTTCGGAATAAGCTGGCCGGAATCGCATTTATGGCAGGTTCCCTGTCCATGGTGGGTATGCCCATGTTTTCCGGATTCATCTCAAAGCTGTTCTTCGCCCAGGCGGCGGTGGGACATGCCCATAAGATGTTCCCCACTTTTATTGCCCTTGCCATCAGTACTATTTTGAATGCCATCTATTTTATGAAGACGGTGATCCGGATTTATACGCCGATGCAGAAGAAAGAGGGTGTGGAGGGAGAAGCCGAAACGGGCAGGGTGGAAGGCAGAAGCATTCCCATCCGGGAGCAGCCTGTGAAATCAGCGGCGCTGATCTGCTTTATCGTATTGAATCTGATGTTGGGCCTGAATTCCGATCCGTTGATACGGCTGATTCAGAGCGGCATTGAAATGTTTGACTAGAGGAGGGGTATCATGGATTCTTTACTGTTGATTCCCGTTTTACTCCCTGTGTTGGGAGGCATATTGCTGTTGGTTTCCTCCTTCCGGGAGCACCGGAGGACAGAGGAAAAAAGGATTTTCGCCGGAGGCGGGCGGGGGCTTCCTGTCTATGTATGTGCCGTCCTGGGGTTTTCCGCGGTGGCGGCGCTGGGTTTGGCCTGGACAGGGGAGAGAACGGTTACATTGTTTACCCTGCTGGACGCGATTCCGGTGTATTTTCATATCGACGCCACAGGCAGACTGTTTGTGACGGTGGTCAGCGTGATATGGATGCTGACTGCTGTTTACTCCTTTGTGTACATGAGACATGAGGGGGAGGAAAAGCGGTTTTACGGGTTTTATCTGATGGTGTATGGAGTGCTTGTAGGGTTTGATTTTTCGGGGAATCTGGTCACAATGTATCTGTTCTATGAGCTGACCACACTGGTGTCCATGCCGCTTGTGCTGCACAACGGAAGCCGGGAAGCGATTATGGCGGCGCTGAAATACCTCTTTTATTCCATGTGCGGTGCCTATGGAGGATTGTTTGGCATTTTTTTCCTGTACCGCTATTGTGATTCTCTGAATTTTGCCCCGGGAGGAACCTTAAGTCTGGCGGCGGTTCAGGGACATGAAGGGATTTTGCTGACAGCCATATTTGTCATGCTGATAGGTTTTGGTACAAAAGCAGGAATGCTGCCACTTCATGCCTGGCTGCCCACTGCTCATCCGGTAGCGCCGTCTCCGGCTTCCGCGGTGTTGTCCGCTGTCATTGTGAAGTCCGGAATCCTGGCGGTGATCAGGGTGGTGTACTATATTGTGGGGCCTGATTTCCTGCGGGGGACCTGGGTACAGCGTACCTGGATGATTCTGGCATTGTTGACCATATTTATGGGCTCCATGCTGGCTTTCAGAGAACCGATATTTAAGAAGCGGCTGGCTTATTCGACGGTGAGCCAGGTCTCCTATATAATGTTCGGTCTGTCGTTGTTGACCGTGGATGCCTTTTCCGGCGCATTGCTCCATGTGGCGGCTCACGCCGTGGTAAAAAGTGGCCTCTTCCTGACAGCCGGGGTTTTTCTGTATGGCTTTGGCGCCACAAGGGTGGAAGAGCTTGTGGGGATTGGGAAAAAGATACCGAAAACCATGTGGTGTTATCTTATTTTTGGACTGGCGCTTGTGGGGATTCCGCCTACCTGTGGATTTGTCAGCAAGTGGTATCTGGCCCAGGGAGCGCTGCAGTCGCCTGTGGGGATTTTCTCCTGGCTGGGGCCGGTGGTGCTGTTGATCAGCGCACTGCTCACGGCCGGATATCTGCTGCCTGTGGCATTGAAGGGATTTTTCCCGGGGGAGGCGTCAGATTTGGCGGGGAAGGAGGATGAGCTGAGGAAGGTGCCAGGCTCGGAAGAGGGAGATGTATTTGCGGAAGATTCGCCGGAGGCAGAGAGGCTATCGGGAATGGAGCAGAAATCGGAAAATGAGCATGTGCCTGGGGAGGCTGTGACCGAAAGTGCGCAGGTCCGCGTAAAGGAGCCGGCGCACAGCATGCTGATACCCTTGATGATACTGGCGGTGCTGGCAGTGTTGCTGGGCGTATTTCCGGGTCCGCTGATTCAATATGTATCTGATATCGGGAAAATGGTGCTGCAGGGAACCATTGCAGGGTAGCAAAAAAGGAAAGGTCTGGTTGCTGAGATGAGAGAAGTAATGATGCTGATCGTAATACTTCTGCCTCTGTTTGCGGGGATATTGATACCGATGCTGTCTTTTCGGTCCAGGAAAGCCATGTGGATATATCTGGAGACGGCGGTGGGTATCAATTCCATACTGGTACTGTGTATGCTTTTCCATGCGCCGGAAAATACGTTGACCGTATTCCGCTTCATGGGAAATCTGAGTGTCACCTTGCGGCTTGATGGCCCCGGCGCCGTATTCGCGGGTCTGGCAGCTTTTCTGTGGCCGCTGGCCATGCTGTATTCCTTCGAGTACATGGAGCATGAGAATAATGAAAAGTCATTTTATCTGTTTTATGTGGTGACATACGGTGTCACTTTGGGGGTGGCCTTGTCGGAAAATATTCTGACCATGTATTTCTTCTTTGAAATGCTGAGCCTGGTTACGCTGCCGCTGGTGATGCATACCAGGACAAGGGAGGCCATTCTTGCCAGCAGAGCTTATCTGTACTATATGCTGGGCGGCGCGGCATTTGCCTTTATCGGCATGATTTTTGTGCTGACTTACGGGACCACTTCTTCTTTTGTGGCCGGAGGTGTGCTGGACATGGCCAATATCCGGGAGAAGAAGGACACACTGCTGTGGATTTACCTTCTTTGCTTCTGCGGGTTCAGCGTGAAGACCGCTATGTGGCCCTTTTCCTCATGGCTGCCGAAGGCCAGTGTGGCGCCGACTCCCGTGACGGCGCTGCTTCATGCGGTGGCGGTGGTAAATACAGGGGCCTTTGCAGTGATGCGGGTGACTTATTTCAGCTTTGGCGCAGAACTTCTGCGGGGAACCTGGGCCCAGGACGTGGTGCTGGGACTGACGGTGTTTACTATCTGTTACGGATGTAGCCGGGCGCTGAAGGAGACACACCTCAAGAGGAGACTGGCCTGGTCCACTGTGAGTAATCTGTCCTATATTCTTTTTGGAGTGGTACTGATGACGCCGTTGGGAATGGCCGGGGGCATGACCCATATGGTGTTCCATTCCTTTATGAAAATCTGTTCTTTTTTCTGCGCTGGAACGGTTATCTGTAAAACGGGGAAAAATTATGTCTATGAGTTGAACGGTATGGGGCGGAAAATGCCGGAGGTATTCTTCTGCTTCACGGTATCTGCGCTGGCGCTGATGGGAGTGCCGGGGTTGTGCGGTTTCGTCAGCAAGTGGTATCTGGCGAAGGCCGCCGTGGAAAGCGGAAATTTGCTGGCATATGCGGGTGTGGCGGCGCTGCTGATTTCAGCTTTGCTGACGGCGCTGTATATGTTGAATATTGTGGTGCGAGCCTTTTTTCCCGGGAAGGACTTTGACTATGAGGGGATTGGCAGGGTGGAGAAGCCGGGGTGGAAGATGCTGGTACCGCTTTGGATATTTGCAGGGATGATCATTTGTTTCGGGCTGTGCTCCGGGCCAATTGTCAGGATCCTGGAAGGAATTGCGGGTGTGAGCTGAGATGTGGGCGGCGATTCCATTGAGAAGGGAGAAGCATCAGTAAATCCATATTGTGGGCAGAAGTCTGTGATAGTCTTGCAAGCAGCTTCGGAAGACATTGCGGTTGAAATTGTGACAAATGATGGAGATAAAGATGCGACTGATACAAGTGGCGGTCGAGACGAAACAGATGCTGAGACAGGGAAGCTGTCAGGATAGTTGTCGAAACAGGATAGCGGCTGAGTTGAAATAGGTGGAGATGAGATAACGGCTGGGCAGCAGGTGTGTGTTGAGCAGAAAATGTGGGTGCAAAGTAGGATGGCTGCCGGGAGGATGCGTATGAATCTGGATACAGTTTTGGCATTTTTAGTGTTCTTTCCATTTTTGGCAGGGCTTGTAACGCTGCCGGCAGGGCGTTACTGCGTGAAAAAAAGGGAAAAGGCAGGAGGGATACAGGGACAGGAGAATCTGCGGGACGGGATTGCCATGGCGGCGGTATCGCTGGAATTCCTGGCGGCGGCATTGTTACTGAGCGTCTGCGTAAGGGCCGGAGCCGGCGGAAATGGGAGCCTGGGACAGGAGCTTGTCCTTAAGCTGCCGGGAGTCTGCGGGCTGGGGCTTCGTTTTACCATGGATGGATTTCGGGCTATTTATGGCTGTGTGGCGGCTTTCATGTGGATGATGGCCACCGTTTTTTCCAGGGAATATTTTGCCCGCCTTCATAACCGGAACCGGTATTATTTCTTCCTGCTGTGGACTCTGGGCGCTACTATGGGGGTGTTCCTGTCCGGGGATCTATACACTACCTTTGTGTTTTTCGAGATAATGTCCTTTACTTCCTATGTGTGGGTGGCCCAGGAGGAGAAGCCGGCGGCGCTTCGGGCGGCGTCCACTTATCTGACGGTGGCGGTGCTGGGAGGGCTTGTGATGCTGATGGGAATTTTCCTGCTATATCATCAGCTGGGCACTCTGGTGATTGGGGAATTGTCAGTTGCCGCGGCCGCCTGCGGGGACAGGAAAATGCTGTATGTTGCGGGAGCCTGTATGCTTTTCGGCTTTGGAGCGAAGGCAGGGGCGTTTCCGCTTCATATCTGGCTGCCCAAAGCTCATCCCGTGGCTCCTGCGCCTGCGTCCGCTCTGCTGTCGGGGATTCTGACGAAGACGGGGATTTATGGCATCCTGATTCTCAGCTGCAGACTGTTTCTCCACGATGGAGCCTGGGGAAGCGTGATTCTGGCATTGGGTATTGTCACCATGGTCATGGGCGCGGTGCTGGCGATATTTTCCGTTGATTTGAAACGGACGCTGGCCTGTTCCTCCATGTCTCAGATCGGATTTATTCTCGTGGGCGTGGGCATGCAGGGACTATTGGGGGAGGAAAACGGGCTTGCCGTACAGGGCACATTTCTGCACATGGTAAATCATTCTCTGATAAAACTGGTGCTGTTTCTGACGGCCGGGCTTATCTATGAGCGGACCCATGCTTTGGACCTGAATCAAATCCGGGGATTCGGAAGGAAGAAGCCGCTGCTGGCTGGTATTTTTCTCACAGGCGCGCTGGCTATCGGAGGGATTCCTCTCTTTGGGGGCTATATCAGCAAGACTTTACTGCATGAAAGCATTGTGGAATATGGAGGCGGCATGGCCTGGAAAGCAGTGGAGTATATGTTTCTCTTTTCAGGCGGCATGACGGCGGCTTATATGACGAAGCTGTTCGTTGCCATCTTTGTGGAGAAAAATGAGGATAAAGAACTGCAAAAGCAATATGAGAGCGGGAAGCGGTATATGAGTCCGGCCACGGCTTTCGCCCTGACTGGAAGCGCCCTGGTCTTACTTATCTGGGGAATGCTACCCCATAGGCTCATGGATAAGGCGGCAGGACTGGCCCAGGGTTTCATGCAGCTGGAAAAAACAGGGCATACAGTATCGTATTTCAGCGCAGAGAACTTAAAAGGCGGGGCGATTTCCATTGTCATCGGCGCAGTGGTGTATCTGCTGTTTGTCCGCCGCTTTCTGATGCGGAAAAAAGAAAGTGGGAGAAGCGAATACATTGACAGGTGGCCTGCATGGCTGGATTTGGAGGAGCTTCTGTACAGACCTTTATTGCTGAAAGTACTACCTGGGATTTTTGGAGGACTGTGCGGGGGGCTTGACAGGCTTCTTAATAGTGCAAAGATTCTTAAGGGTCTCTCCACAGTATGTGGTGTGTTCTGCAGGGCTTTGGACAGTCTAGGGGACGGGCTGATAGTCGCCTTGCACAGAACCGTATACAGGGACAGCCCGCTGCCCCGTGAACGGTTGGAGGGAAACGGGTTTACGGAGAAGCTGGGAAGAGTGCTGAATGCCTTTCAGCGGTTTGGAAATCGTACCTGGCGCAGAGACCATCCAGTACAGAGGGATTATGTGCATCTGGTGGCGGTAAAAAGTGAGGAGTTTAAGGAAAGCAATCGGATCATTCAAAGGAGCCTTTCTTTTGGATTGATGCTGTTCTGCATTGGGCTGGCGCTGACGCTGTTCTATATTATCTGGTGGTAGGTAAACATAAAAAAAGAAACGGGTAAGCCGCTTGAGCACTAAGCTGTACGGTAAGAAACTCGCTTCTTCTTGTTCTTATCTTATAGGAAATCCGGAAATTTGTCAACATTATATTTCGGAAAATTCCGCCTCCTCTTGTTTTTGCTCTTCTTGTTTTTCCGCAAGTTTAGCCTTTATAATAACTTCTGTTTGTGCAGCAATTCTGCCTCCTTCAAGAATTTTAAGAAAAAAGGGCCTTCCAGCCTCTACTCATCTGCATCCTTTTGTTGTATAATGGTGATCAAAGATTGGACGAAGAAGAAAACGGCCTGAAACAAATCAGGCAGCTTATTGGTGATTAAGATGAAAAGACATAAACTGACCCCAACCGGAATTATCATGTTGGGTTTTCTGATAGGTGCCTTTTTGGGTGCCTTTTGCCTCCTGCTCCCCATCAGTCTGCGGCAGGGGCAGAAAATCGATTCCATTGACGCTCTGTTTGTAGCCATGTCAAGTATATGCGTTACCGGACTGTCAACGATAAACATAGGGCAGACTTTTTCAGCCTTCGGACAGGTCGTGCTTCTGCTTCTGATTCAATTCGGAGGTCTGGGCATTGTGACCTTTACCACCATTGTATTGTGTCTGTTCCGGCGCAGAATCACGCTGGCAGAAAGGATAGTGATTCAGAGCGCCTATAATCTGGATACGCTGTCTGGTTTGGTCAGGCTGACCCTGCGTATCCTGAAAGTCACACTATGCCTGGAGGGCCTGGGAGCGATAGGGTATTCGCTGGTGTTCATTCCGGAATATGGCCTGAAAGGAATCTGGTACAGCATTTTCCACGCTGTTTCCGCGTTCTGTAATGCGGGGATTGACCTTCTGGGAGGGAACAGCTTCTGCGGCTATACGGAAAATGTGATCCTCAATTTTACCACCATATTTCTGATCATTGTCAGCGGCCTGGGCTTTCCGGTATATTGGGAAATCGTGAGAGTATTTCGTCCTTCTTTTCAGCGGAGAGGGAATTCCTATGTCCGGAAAATGAATCTTCAGGCGAAAATTGTCCTCCTGGCAACGATATCTCTGATTCTGGCGGGGACACTTTTAACACTGCTTTTTGAATATGACAATCCTGACACACTTGGAGGAATGAGCTGGCCGCAAAAAGGGATGGCTGCATTGTTCCAGTCGGTGACGCTGCGTACAGCCGGGTTTGTCACCATTCCGCAGGAGTATTTCAGACCTTCCTCTTGCCTGGTTTATCTGATCCTGATGTTCATCGGCGGCTCCCCGGCAGGTACCGCAGGGGGAGTAAAAACGGTGACGGTTGTTCTGCTTTTTTCCTCCATGTTCGCAAATATCCGGGGGAAAAAGGATGTCAGTGTCATGCACAGAAAAATTGCCGATGAGACCATCAGAAGATGCGTCGCCATCGTTATATTCAGCTTGTCGGTGCTGCTTGTATTGACGACGGCGCTGCTGGCTGTTCAGGAAAGTGATTTTATAGATGCTTTTTACGAGATGACCTCCGCCATAGCGACGGTGGGGGTATCCAGGGGATTGACAGGAGAGCTGAATCCGATTGGAAAGCTGATTGTCACGCTCGCCATGTATCTGGGACGTATCGGGCCGATTACCCTGGCGCTGGTGTTTAACAGCCGCCAGCCTGCCGGAAATGTTTCCTATGCGGAAAGTAAAGTAATTATTGGATAAGGGGTGTAAATTTGTCAAAAGACAAATATTGAAATTAAGCCTGCCAGTGGCGGGCAAAGGGGTGTAAAAATGAAAAAACAGGCACAGAAAGACTATATTGTAATAGGACTTGGACGGTTTGGAACCAGCATTGCGAAACAGCTGGAGGCCAATGGCTGTAAGGTGCTGGCCATTGACAATAACGAACAGAAAATCCGGCAGATTGCCGAGTATGTGACATTGGCTATGTGTGTGGATGTCACAAATGAGGAGGCGCTGGAAGAGCTGGGCGGCAGGAATTTCGACGGCGCCATTATCTCTATCGGCCACAGCCTGAACGCATCGGTGCTGGCTACCATCTGGGCGAAGGAGCAGGGCATCGGTCAGATTATTGCAAAGGCATATGATGATACGCAGGGTAAGATTCTGACCAAAATAGGCGCCGATAAGATTGTACATCCGGAAAAGGAGACAGGCATTCATCTGGCCAACGACCTGGCGTTCAACAACCTTTTTGATACCATCGAACTGTCTTCGGAATATTCTATCGCAGAGATAGTGACGCTGACAGAATGGATCGGCAAAAATCTGATCGAATTGAATCTACGGCAAAAATATGGCGTGAATGTAATTGCAATCAAGAGAGGGGGCTCCCTGATCATAAATCCTCCTGCCAGCGAGCCGACGAAAAAGGGAGATCTGTTCATGCTTCTGGGGTTGAACAGTACTTTGAAGAAAATTGCGAGTATGAATGTATCCCGGAAAAATTAGCATTGCGTCACAATGTGGTATTTGATACAGGATGGAAGCAGAATGGAGGATATGGGATGACAGGGGACAGAGAGATGGAAAATGGCAAAACGGTATTGAAAAAGGCAGATTTGCATCTGCCACGGTTCTTTTCGGACGGCATGGTGCTGCAGCGTTCCGCAAGGACCAGAGTCTGGGGCTGGTGCTCCGCGGCAGGAAAAGTGGAGGCGGTGCTTCGGGATGGCAGTGAAATTCTGGCATCCGGCAGCGGCGAGACGGAGGAGAACGGTTACTGGGAGATTTTTCTGAATCTCTCAACGGCGGGTACAGGGTATGTTCTGGAGGTGAAAGCAGACGGGTGCGGCATGGCGAGCATTTCGGATGTGGCTGTGGGAGAGGTGTGGCTGTGCTCCGGCCAGTCGAACATGGAACTGCCCATAAGGCGTATCAGAGACCGTTTCCCGGAGGAAGTGGCAGACTGTGAAGATGGGGATTTGAGAATTTTCAAAATTATAGAGCATTATGAGTTCAGAGAACCTCTGGAGGATACGCTGAGCGGAGAGTGGAAGAAAAGCCGGGAGGAGAATGTGCTGGATTTTTCCGGGCTTACCTGGTTTTACGGAAGGTTTCTCCGGGAGACGCAGAAGGTCCCGGTGGGCTTAATCAATGTCAGCCTGGGTGGAACGCCTGTTGAGGCCTGGATTGGGAAAGAAGCGCTGGCCGGGGAGGAAGAACTGCAGGAGACGATTCGGCTGTATGCCTCGGAAGGGTTTATAGAGCAGAAGCTAAAGCGGGATGAGGAGGCCGGAATGGCCTGGATGTCCAGGTGCAGGGAGACGGACAGGGGACTTGCGGAGAAGTGGTATCTGCGGGAGTCCGGGGAAGAGAGCACGCAGACAGAAGAAGGCACGACAGATGACAGGAAGACGGAAAGGCTGACAGAGAGTGACAGTACACAGGTAAGTCAGCCAGAATATAGCAGAACAGAAGGCAGGGACAGGGAAACTGACTGCGGAGAGGAAGAGAACAGGGAAAAGAAAAAGACCGGGGACATAGAAGAAAAGGAATGGAAAAAGATCACACTGCCAGGCTGGCTGTCAGAGCGGGGGCTGCGTGATTTCATCGGCGTTATCTGGCTGAGAAAAACGTTTACTGTGCCGGAGGAGATGATAGGGAAAGCGGCCAAAATCTGGCTGGGAACCATGACGGACAGCGACGAGACTTACATAAACGGTACGATGGTAGGCTGGACCGGATATCAGTATCCGCCCCGGAAGTATGAGGTGCCGGAAGGCATTTTGCGGGCAGGAGAGAACGAAGTGGTTATCCGGCTGACCTGCAATAATGGAAACGGGCGAATGACACCGGATAAGCCGTGCAGAATTTTTACGGAGTATCGGCATGTGGAGCTGGCGGGAGAGTGGGAATACCGAATCGGAACTGTGATGGAGGGACCGGCAGCTTCGGCGGATTTTGTGTCCTGGAAGCCCACGGGTCTGTACAATGGTATGCTTGCGCCGTGCCGGCGTTATACCATTAGAGGCTTTGTGTGGTATCAGGGGGAGAGCAATGACAAGACCCCGGAGACATATGAGAAGCGGCTGAAAATTCTGATTTCGGACTGGAGACACCAGTGGGGACAGGGGGAGATCCCTTTTCTCGTGGCCCAGCTTCCGGGCTTTGCCATTGACCTGCCTGTGGACAGCGGCTGGCCGGAACTCAGAGAGGCGCAGAGAAGAGCCCTGGAGCTTCCCAACACGGCGGTGACGGTGAATCTGGACCTGGGAGAATGGAATGATCTGCACCCCCTGAATAAGAAGGATGTGGCATATCGGCTTTCTCTGGCGGCGAGAGCACTGGCTTACGGAGAAGATGTGGTGTGGCAGGGCCCGGTGGCAGTGAGCTGCAGGACAGAGGAAAGCGGTGCAAGAATTACTTTCTCGGAGACAGGCACAGAGTTGCTGACTGCGGACGGAAGGCCGGCCACGGAGTTCGAGGCCGCCGGAGAGGACGGAAAGTATTATCCGGTAGAGGCCCGGATAGAGGGAAATACCGTGCTGCTGACAGACCGGTATTCCCGGGAAATGAAAAAAATAAGGTATGCATGGAGGAACTGGCCGGACAGGGGATTGCTGTGTAATGGAGCCGGACTTTTGGCGTCTCCCTTTGAAATGGAGGTTACCCTGGAAAAGTGACAGGAAATATAAAGGAGCCGTTGCAAAATAGATGAGAAATCATCTATTTTGCAACGGCTTTATTAAACCTTTTGAGACGTCTCTTATTCCAGCTGGTGTATGTCCATTCCGGAAGAGAGTTTCAGACGATGGTTGTTCAACTGCCGGTATTCACTGGGCGTACAGCCTTTCACAGATTTAAAAATGCGGTTAAATGTGGACAGACTGTTGAAGCCTGACTGCATGGCGGCTTCCGTAACGGAAAGGTCCAGCGTAATGAGAAGCTTTTCCGCACAGGAAATCCGTTTGTTTATGAGATAATTATAGCAGGTCATGCCTGTAAACTGCTTGAACAGTCTTGAAAAGTGGAATTTGCTGAAGCCGGTTTTCTCGGCCAGGGCTTCCACAGTCAGATTCTCGGTGCAATGGTCGTTGATGTAGTTACAGACGGCCATAAACTTCTCTGCGTACTCATGCTGCTTGCCCGGCATGATATCCGGGAATTTGACCGTGGTGTTCAGGATTCTGCGGCCAAGCAGTGTGAAAAAACGAAGCAGCTGCGAATAGACAGATACCTCTGCAAAAGGCTCATTCCCAAAATATTCCCGTTCCACCTCCGAAAGGCATGCGCACAATGCGTTGGAGTATTCCAGATCATCGGCTCTGCGGACCAGCATATAAGGCTGCAGAAGAGGGAACAGGGAATCCATATCACCTGACTGGAACCTGGACGGGAAATCCAGCAGGGCAATCAGACGCTCACCCTTTCCCGGGGGGGCAGAAAGGGAGTGGAGCTCTCCAGGTGGAATGATGAGGATGTCTTTCACATCCAGAGTAAAGGAGCTCTCTCCCACCGTTGCAGAGTATTTTTTCTGATAGGGCATGATAATTTCCATGGCCTGGTGCCAGTGTATCGGATAGTCTTCGTTTTCAATGTTGTGATAGAGGCGGATGCCTTTCAGATTTCGGTAGATTACGGTCTCATGAGTGCCGTTCAGAACTTCTATCATCTCATCTTTCTCCTCCCAGTATGATGTAAAACGGATGTATAGCATTATTGCACAATGCAAAAGTTGCTATTTTTTATTATCTGTCAACATGTGATTTCCGGAAAAATAAAGCTATGGAGCGGAAAATTCGGCTAACAATCCGGTTTTGTGAAAGAACTGTAAACAAGTATACATTAATTAGAAACAAAATGTAAGTATATATTTGAAAAGGCAAAACTGCAAAAATGAAAAGTAGCAATATTTGATTATAGTATAGCACAAAATGATAGGAAAAAAATATACAATACGCTTATACTTTGAATTAAGTTTAAAAAATAAATATACAAAATAAACAATAAAGCTTCGGCTTTACATGGAAAAAGGCCAGGGAGGTGATAAAAATGGATTATGAACGAGCGTGGCTTTCTTACAGAAAGCGGACAGACGATTTGAACAGGCAGTATTTCACCGTTGTGTATGGAGAGTTTGACGACCCGGTGGTGAAGACGGCGGTTCAGGAAATCGGGAGAGCAGCTGCTGAGATGCTGGATATGGAGACGGAACGGAAGAGCGGAACACCGGAACCGGGTGCCACAGGTATCTGGCTGAAGCAGGAAGAGACTCTCTCCGAAGAGGAGTACCATATCTGTGAGAAGGACGGCCTGGTGGTAATTACGGCCGGAGGCCCCGGAGGAATTCTGTACGGAAGTTTTGCATGCATTCGATATCTTCAGACAGGACGCACCCTGAAAGGGGCAGACTTTGCGGAGAAGCCTTCCAATCCGCTGAGGATGCTGAACCACTGGGACAATATGGATGGAAGTATTGAGAGGGGGTATTCGGGGAAATCCTTCTTCTTCCGGGACCAGGAAGTCCTGGTCAATGAGAGAACGGTTGAATATGCCAGACTGGCCGCTTCGGTGGGAATCAACGGGGTGGTGATTAATAATGTAAATGTGCGGGGAAATGCCACACGGCTGATTGAAGAACCCTATGCATCCAAAGTGGCGGAGATGGCGGGGATTTTCGCAGAGTACGGAATCCGCCTGTTCTTAAGCCTGAACTTTGCGGCTCCCATGGAGCTGGGCGGTTTTGATACCTCGGACCCTCTGGACGAGAAGGTGCGTGAGTGGTGGAAGGAAAAGATGCGGGAAGTATTTGCCCGGATTCCGAATCTGGGAGGCTTCCTGGTGAAAGCGGATTCGGAAGGGCGTCCCGGGCCGTTTACATATGGAAGGGATCATGCGGACGGCGCGAACATGCTGGCGGAAGCGGTGAAGCCCTATGGCGGGATCATCATCTGGCGCTGCTTTGTGTACAACTGTCAGCAGGACTGGCGGGATTATAAGACAGACCGGGCCAGGAGCGGATATGACAATTTCGCTTCTCTGGACGGCAGGTTCCTTGACAATGTGATACTGCAGGTGAAGAATGGTCCTATGGATTTCCAGGTGCGGGAGCCTGTGCATCCGCTGTTCGGCGGCATGAAGGAGACCAATCAGATTCTGGAAGTGCAGATCGCACAGGAATACACGGGCCAGCAGCGGCATGTGTGCTATTTGATTCCCATGTTCCGGGAGATTCTGGCCTTCCGTACTTATTGCAGAGAAGAAGCGGACACGGTGGCGGATATCGTCAGCGGAAGAACCTGGGGAAATACACGCTGCGGTATGGCGGCAGTGGCCAACACCGGCGACGATGCCAACTGGACGGGGCATGATCTGGCGGCGGCAAACCTGTACGGATTCGGAAGGCTGAGCTTTAACACCGATTTGACGGCAGAGGAAATCGCAGAAGAATGGATCACCTGTACTTTTGGAGAGGACAGCGAGGTAAGGGAGAAGATATTGACCATTCTGATGATGTCCTGGCCTGCATATGAAAAGTACAATGCACCGTTGGGGATTGGCTGGATGGTGAATCCCAATTTCCATTACGGGCCCAGCGTGGACGGGTATGAGTATTCCAGATGGGGAACCTATCATCGGGCGGACCATGAGGGACTGGGCGTGGACAGAAGCGATAAGGGAACCGGTTATGCAATGCAGTACAATGAGCCTAACGCCTCTTTGTATAATGACCTGGACAGCTGTCCTGACGAATTGAAGCTTTTCTTCCATCATGTGCCTTATACCTACAGACTGCGTTCAGGGAAGACAGTCCTGCAGCACATTTATGACACCCATTTTGAAGGGGTTTCGGATGTGGAGAAAATGAAAGAGCTGTGGCAGTCTCTGGAGGGCAAAATCCCGGAGAAGATTTACAGACGTGCTCTGGAGAGACTGGAACATCAGGTATGGCATGCGGCGGAATGGCGTGATCAGATCAACTCCTATTTCTTCCGGAAGACCGGCATCGGGGACGAACAGGGGAGAGAGATTTACTAAAAGAAACAGGCATGGAATACTGTGCAGAGGGAGGAACTGCCGCGGGTGGTTCCTTTCTCATATACACAGGAGTGCAGGGCAGAATTTGACTCTGCTCAATCAGGAAAAGAGTGCCTGTAATGATTTAATCTGGGTACGGGTAAAGAATTGACTGTATGGGGAATGGAATGAAAGGTTAAACAGAAAAAGGAAAATTCAGGAGGAAAAAGAGGATGGACAGAGCAGAAGCAGGAAAGAAGGCAAGAGAGCTGGTCTCAAAGATGACTCTGGAAGAAAAGGCTTCCCAGCTGCGGTTTGATGCCCCCGCTATCGAGCGGCTGGGGATACCGGCTTATAACTGGTGGAACGAGGCTCTCCACGGCGTGGCAAGAGCCGGACAGGCCACCGTATTTCCCCAGGCTATCGGAATGGGAGCATCCTTTGATGAAGAACTGGTATTTGACATTGCGGAGGTAATCGCAGAGGAAGGGCGGGCAAAATACAATGCCTACTCCGGGCAGGGGGACAGAGATATCTACAAGGGCCTGACTTTCTGGGCGCCCAATGTGAATATTTTCCGGGATCCCAGGTGGGGCAGAGGACATGAGACCTATGGAGAGGATCCTTATCTGACGTCCAGACTGGGTGTGAAGTTCGTGAAGGGACTTCAGGGAGAGGGACCTGTGATGAAAGCGGCGGCCTGTGCCAAACATTTTGCCGTACATTCGGGACCGGAAGGCCTGAGACATGAGTTCGATGCGCAGGCCACACCGAAGGATATGGAGGAGACCTACCTGCCGGCCTTTGAAGCGCTGGTGAAGGAGGCGAAGGTGGAGGCGGTGATGGGAGCCTACAACCGCACCAACGGCGAGCCCTGTTGCGGCAGTAAGACATTGATACAGGATATCCTGAGAGGAAAATGGGAATTCCAGGGACATTTTGTATCGGACTGCTGGGCCATCAGAGATTTCCATACGAATCATCATGTGACCGATACGGCGGAGGAGTCCGCAGCCATGGCATTGAATGCAGGCTGTGATGTAAACTGTGGGAATACCTATATTCACATGTTGAGTGCGTATCAGCAGGGGCTTGTCACAGAGGAAGCTATCACGGAGGCGGCTGTGAGGCTCTTTACCACCAGATACTTGCTGGGGCTGTTTGAGGACACAGAGTATGATCGGATTCCCTATGAGAAGGTAGAATGCAGAGAACATCTGGCGCTGGCGGAAAAGGCGGCCGGAGAGAGCTTTGTTCTCCTGAAAAATGACGGAATCCTGCCGTTGAAGAAGGACGGGATACATACCATTGGAGTGGTGGGACCCAACGCGGACAGCAGGGCAGCGCTGATTGGAAATTATTATGGAACAGCCACGGAGTATGTCACGATTCTGGATGGAATACGGGAGTATGCAGGGGAGGATATTCGTGTCCTTTATTCCGTGGGTGCAAGGCTGGCCGGAGAGAGAACGGAAGGGCTGGGACGCCGGCATGACCGGATTTCCGAGGCCAGGATTGTGGCGGCTCACAGTGATGTGGTTCTTCTGTGTCTGGGACTGGATGAGAGTCTGGAAGGGGAAGAAGGAGACAGAAGCAATCAGTATGCGTCGGGGGATAAGATATCTCTGAAACTTCCGGATTCCCAGCTCGCTCTGATGGAGGCTATGGCGGAGTGCGGCAAGCCTGTGGTCTTGTGCCTGTGTGCGGGAAGCGACATTGATATGGGATATGCCAGTGAACACTTTAATGCGGTAGTTCAGCTGTGGTATCCCGGAGCCCAGGGCGGAAGAGCGGCG
>JAAWLQ010000022.1 GCA_022797995.1 Lachnospiraceae bacterium | reverse complement strand
CGCAGAAAGGACATTTTGGCTTTGTGGAATTGTCAAACACAAACCAGTGAGCCTCGCAGTTGGGATTTTGTGGACCTGTTCAGCGGCAGCGGCGCCATAGGCATCGAGGCCCTGAGCCGGGGGGCCCGGAAAGCCTACTTTGTGGACAAGTCTCCCAGAGCAATCTCCTGTGTTCAGCAAAATCTTTCATTTACGAAAACGGCGGATCGTGCTATAGTAATAAAGCAGGATGTCTGCATTGGGCTTGACAGTATCCGGAGACAGGCGGGAGAAGAGAAAGCTGATTTCGTTTTTATGGATCCCCCCTATGACTGCGGGCTGGAAAAGGAGGTTCTACGCGTTCTGAATCAAATGCCTTTTGTGGACGAGGATACTGTTATCATAGTGGAAGCTTCCATTGGAACAGATTTTTCCTGTATTTCCGAGCTGGGCTTTACCCTCATAAAAGAGAAAAAATATAAAACCAATAAACATTTGTTTTTAAGGAAGGGAAATTTATCATGAAACGTGCCGTTTACCCCGGAAGCTTTGACCCTGTTACTTTCGGACATCTGGATGTCATCAGGCGTGCTTCCGAAATGTTCGATGTACTGGTTGTCAGTGTTTTGAATAATAAAGTAAAGAGCCCGTTGTTTTCTGTGGAGGAACGTGTTAAGATATTGAAGGAAGCCACCAAAGATATTCCCAATGTGCAGGTGGACAGTTTTTCCGGGCTTCTGATCAATTACGCGGCCGAGCATAATATGCATGTGGCAGTGAGAGGTCTGCGGGCTATTACAGACTTTGAATATGAGCTGCAAATAGCCCAGACCAACAGAAAGCTTTCCGGCGGTGCGCTGGACACGGTATTTCTCACCACAAGTCTGGAATATGCGTACTTAAGCTCCTCAAGTGTGAAGGAAATCGCAAGCTTCGGAGGGGATATCAGTGAGTGTGTGCCTGATTTTGTGGCAGAACTGATGAAGGAAAAGTATGGTTCAGAATTCATTTCGGAATAGGAGCGGCGTTTATGAACAGTAGAATTGAACAATTGATAGACGAGTTAGAGGAATATATCGAAAGCTGTAAGCCCAAATTCATGTCCAGTTCGGAAATTATTGTGAATAAAGAAGAGATTGACGAACTGCTGCGCGAACTACGCATGAAAACTCCCGATGAAATCCGAAGATACCAGAAAATTATCAGCAATAAGGAGGCCATTCTGAATGATGCCCGTGCCAAGGCTCAGGCTCTGATTGACGAAGCCACAGTACATACAAACGAGCTGATCAGCGAACACGAAATCATGCAGCAGGCTTACGCCCAGGCAAACGGAATTGTGGCAACTGCCGCAAGGCAGGCCCAGGAAATCCTGGACAAGGCAACCATGGAGGCAAACGAGCTTCGCATGCAGGCTTCCCGGTATACGGAGGAGCGGCTTGGAGAGCTGGAATCCATTGTCTTATCCGCCATTCAGTCTTCCAGTGCAAACTATGACAAGCTGCTGGGCTCTCTGGGGCAGTATCGCGATTTAATACAATCCAATATAAGATCCCTTCACCCTGTGGAGGATGATCTGGACGGAATTCCAATGGACAGGCATTCCGATGACGACGGTCTGGATGTGCTGTGATTTGCATTTCATATACTGCAGATAAGAACCGGTTTTCGTATGAGAGCTGGTTCTGTTACTTTTCACTCCGTTCACAGCAACGAATGCACAGAGAACCGTATTGCGAAAAGGGCATTCGCAAAAACAGCGGTATTTTGGCAATCACGGAAGCAGTAAAAGGATGGAACAATAATGACAATAAATTAGGGAAGGATGATTTATGTATCGCTTTATTATCACAGTTGTGGCCGTGATTCTGACAGGACTGTTGCTTCCTGTTCAGGTCTGTGCGGCACCCAGACTGCAGAATACAGGCGAAAAAGTGATTATAGTAATAGATCCCGGACACGGGGGAGAAAATCAGGGCACCATAGAAAATAATCATGAAGAAAAGCTGATGACGCTGACCACCGCACTGGCCATGTACGAGGAGCTGTCTCTGTATGACAATGTGGAAGTATACATGACCCGCACGGAAGACGTGGATCTGTCCTTAAAGGAAAGGGCGGAGTTTGCTTTATCTGTGGACGCGGACTTTCTGTTCAGTGTCCATTACAATGCCTCTCTGAATCACGAATTGTTCGGGGCGGAGGTATGGGTCCCTCTGGAGGCGCCCTATAATGGATATGGATTTCAGTTCGGATATGAATTCCTGTCGGATATGAGAGAGAAGGGGCTCCTTGTGCGCGGGGTGAAGACACGCCGGGGAAACGACGGCCTGGATTATTATGGTATCCTCCGGGAATCCGTGGAGAGAGAGATCCCGGCGGTTATCATTGAGCATTGTCATGTGGACGAGGCCAGAGACGCTTATTACTGTGACAGTGACGAGAAGCTCCGGGAGTTCGGGCGGGCGGACGCGGAAGCGGTGGCAAAATATTTCGGCTTAAAAAGCAGTGCTCTGAACGTGGATTATTCCGATTATCAGCTGGCGGAGGCCACAGCCGACTCTCCCGTCAGGATGACACAGATTGACGACACGGAGCCCGATCTGTGCCTGCTGGATTTCCTGGAGGCGGACTATGAAAACGGAACCCTGAGCCTTGCGGTCTCGGCTGCCGATTATGATTCGCCGCTTTTATATTACAGCTACAGTACGGACGGGGGGAGAACTTACAGCGTCCGGGAGGCCTGGCCGGACACTGACACGCTGACAGGAATCTATCCGGATACTTTTACGCTGAACCTGGACATTCAACCGGGGACTGCGCCGGAAGTAACGGTCCGTGCCTATAATCAGTATGATCTGTACACAGAGAGCAACCGCTATGTCAGTCCACAGGTATTCCCGTCTCAACCGAAAGAAGGCGAGGGTTCTCCCGGCCAGAATTCTGAGGACGATAACAATACATCTCTTGAAATTGTACCTGTCGGAGCGGGAGGTTCCGCTGTGAAGGGTGATACGAAAGACGGGAAAGGTGTCAGCTTTCTGGTCTTTCTGGAGCTCAGCCTTGCCTTTGCGGTGTTCCTTCTCATTCTGGTCATCGTCTCTCAGTGCGCCGTACGGCGAAGCCGCAGGAAGAAAAGGCTTCAGAGGAGAAAGGAAGCAGGGAATACAAGGAACCAGAAAAGGTAAAAAACAGCACACAACAGGGTCAGAACCAGTTTATGTATGATATAGGTCCCAATGGACAAATCCGAATTGCCGATACAGCTATAGGTCTGTGCCATACAGGAAAGGCCTCCGAACATAAGTGCCAGGAGACTGTAGAGAGGGAAGGCATCTCCCAGCAGCTTCAGTCCTCCTGTGATTTCCAGCAACGGTGAGAGGAATGCCAAAGGACGTCCCAGCAGGATATGAGGAAGCAGATTCATCAGATTAAAGAGGATCATATATCCTCCAAGGATGAGAATACTCTGTACGGAAGCATGAATGGAATTGTCCGTCGCCTCCAGAAGACGTTCGGCAAAGGAGCGCTTCGGCGGTCCTGTCTCACAGATGACAAGAGCCGCGGTCCTGCCGGAGATAGAATCTCTTCCCGTGGAAAGCTCTCTTTCTTCCAGGGCGGACAGATCCCGGAATATGGTATATCTCAGAAGAAGCCCATAGAGCAGAGGAATTCCATACATCCCGAACAGGTAGGGAAACACAAGCTTTCTGCCCAGAAGTGGCAGCACAAAACTGCAAAAGTACACGGGACCGATATTATTGCAGAAGGCAAGAAGGTATTCCGCTTCTTTTCGGGTGATCATATTCCGGACATATAAATCCTCCACGACTCTCGCTCCCATTGGAAAACCGCAGAGAAATCCCATCAGCATGGCGTAACACACGTTTTTGCGGATTCGAAAGACCGGTCTGACAACGGGATAGATCACCATGGCCGCCCTGTCCGTCAATTGCATCCGCACCATAATTCCGGACAGAATCATAAAGGGGAGCAGAGACGGAATCATCTTCTGAAACCACAGCTCAAGCCCCAGACCGGCATAGAGGAGACTGATTTGGGAATGGGTCAGAACAGCTCCCAGCAATATGAGAAATAAAACAGTCAATATTATCATGGGAAATCACTCCTTCCCTATAATATATGAGTGCTTTCAGCCGAACATGCAAAAGGCAGAAAGCCCAGGAAAGGCGGCAAAATGCGTCTTGACAGATTCTTAAGTGAAATGAATATCGGGACCAGGGCACAGGTTAAAACATATGTCCGCCAGGGACTTGTGGCGGTAAACGGAATCACAGTGAAATCTCCCGACGTGAAAATCAGGGAAGACGCAGATCATATTACTTTCAGGGGAAAGCTTCTTTCCTATCAGAAATATGTCTATTATATGTTAAACAAACCGGAGGGCGTTGTCTCAGCCACCAATGACAATACCGCTGAAACGGTTGTCTCACTGCTGGGCGAGGACAGGAGAAAGGATATTTTCCCTGTGGGAAGACTGGATAAAGATACCACGGGCCTGCTTCTTCTCACCAATGACGGAGAACTGGCCCATTTACTGCTTTCCCCCAAAAGGCATGTGGACAAAACCTATCAGGCGACGGTTTCACACCCTCTTACCCCGGAGGATGTGAGCAGGCTGGAGCAGGGGGTGGATATCGGGGAGGAGCATCCGACTCTTCCGGCCCGGGTGTCCGTGGGGGCGGAGAATACCATATTCATCACTGTTCAGGAAGGAAAATTTCATCAGATTAAGCGCATGCTTCAGGCGGTGGATAACTCTGTGCTTGCATTGAAGCGGATTACCTTCGGCTGTCTGGAGCTGGATAGAACGCTGAAGCCGGGTGAATACAGAGCGCTTACAGACATGGAAACAGGGCGGCTAAGAGAGCTTGTATGCCCTTTATGGGAGAAAACGGGAATCAGCACAGTCCCGCCTTATATACAGGAGGATTTGAATGAGACATAAAATGCTTTTGAATATCGACGCCGTCATCTTTGATATGGACGGATCTCTTGTGGATTCCATGTGGCTCTGGAAGGCCATTGATATTGAGTATCTCGGCCGTTACGGCATCCCTCTGCCGGAGGATCTGCAGTCCCGGATAGAGGGAATGAGCTTCAGCGAGACGGCCGTCTATTTTAAAGAACATTTCCCAATACCTGATTCCACAGAGGAGATCAAGGCGGACTGGAACCGGATGGCATGGGATAAATATCTCCATGAGGTTCCGCTGAAGCCGGGCATTCCGGAATTTCTGGAGGGCTGCAAAGCAAACGGCATCAGGCTGGGCATCGCCACAAGCAACTCCAGAGAACTGGTGGAAAACGTGGCGGCTGTTCACAAGCTGCGTGCCTATTTTACCAGCATAGTCACGGGCTGCGATGTGGCGAGGGGAAAGCCGTCCCCGGATATCTACCTGGAAGCGGCCAGGCAGCTGGAGGTGCCGCCGGAAAGGTGTCTGGTGTTCGAAGACATTGTGCCGGGAATACTGGCGGGGAAAAGTGCCGGCATGCGCGTCTGTGCCGTGGAAGACCTCTATTCTGTGCAGAGCAGAGAGGAAAAGAGGGCGCTGGCCGACTATTACATCGATGAGTTCGGCGGACTTTTTTCAGCGGATTGTTCATAGAAGATTTATTTAGTTCAGCCGGAATAAGGGCAGCCGTAAAAGTCTGACCGTCCGGCCAGAATAAGGGCTAAGGAGAGTGTGGTCATGAATGTTGTCATCATTACGGGAGCCTCCTCGGGTATCGGTCGGGAATTTGTGCTGCAGATGGACCGTTCCTTCGGCAGGATAGACGAGTTCTGGCTGATTGCCAGAAGGCGTGACAAAATGGAGGAGACGGCGAAAGCCCTGAGGCACAGGACCAGAATTTTCCCGTTGGATATCACGGGGAAGCTGGATACTCTGGAAGAGGCGTTGATCCGGCATAAGGCTGTGGTCAGAATGCTGATCAACTGTGCCGGATACGGAATTATGGGAAGCTTTTCAGAGCAGGACGCGGACAGGGAGCTTGGCATGATTCGTCTGAACTGTGAAGCTCTGACGGCTGTCACCCACTGTGTGCTCCCCTTTATGCGCCGCAACAGCCGTATCATTCAGATCGCCTCCGCGGCCGCCTTTCTGCCCAGACCGGATTTTGCCGTGTATGCGGCCACAAAGGCCTATGTGCTCAGTTTCTCCAGGGCTCTCGGCGAAGAGCTGAGAGAGGCCGGTATCTATGTGACCTGCGTATGCCCGGGTCCTGTGGATACTCCCTTTTTCCAGCTGGCGGAAGCCACGGGTTCCACACTCTCTATGAAAAAATACATGGTTACGCCGGAGAGGGTAGTAGAGCTGGCGTTGAGAGATTCTTACCACAGACGCGCCATGTCCCTGTGCGGCCTGCCAGTGAGGGCGCTTTTGCTTATCTCCAGGGCAGTCCCCCACCAGGTGATACTGGATATCATGACACAGATGGGAAAAAAATGTCAGAATGTCAAAAGAAAGGATACTAAAAATGCAGTTGAAGCGAATGTTTTCCACCGGAAGTGTAAAAGGGACCAGGAATTACCTGAAAACGCAGAAAAAATATGAGGTGATTCGAACGGTGATCTATTTTGCCATTTCCATCTCCCTTTTTGTGGCAGGCTATATTCAGACGGGAAGAAGAGCGAACCTTCTGAGTATTGTGGCCATTCTGGGCTGTCTTCCCGCCAGCAAAAGCGCCGTGAGCGCCATTATGTTCCTTCGCTTTAATAGCTGCGCGGAACAGGATGCCGCTGAAATTGAGAGGCACTGTCAGGGACTGCACTGCCTGTATGACATGGTTTTCACTTCTTATAAGAGAAATTTTGTAATCAGTCATCTGGCAGTGTGCGGCAATACCGTCTGCGGTTATGCGGAAAAATCTGACTTTGCGGAAAATGAGTTCAATAAGCATATCAGTGAAATTCTGAGACTGGACGGACATAAAAACGTGACGGTAAAAATATTCACAAACCTGCCCAGATACACGGAGCGGCTGGAACAAATGAAAGGGCTTACCTCCGAAGAAACGGTCACGGAAGCGGTAATCGCCACATTGAAAAGTGTTGCGCTTTGATGAAAGGGAAGAATTTATATGCAATCCTGCATTATCGGAAAAAATCAGGCCGGACAGCGGCTGGATAAATTTCTGCGCAAGCTTCTGCCCGAGGCGGAGAAGGGCTTTCTGTACAAAATGCTCCGCAAAAAGAATATTACGCTGAACGGGAAAAAAGCGGAGGGAAATGAAATCCTCCGGACAGACGACGAGATCAGACTGTTTTTTTCCGGGGAAACTTATGCCAAATTTTCAGGACAGGCTTCGATATCCGGGAATACCGCTCAGACGGGACCGGTGTCCGCACTGATCAGAGAATATGAGAGCGCCCATTCCGAACTCCGGGGCATCGACATATTGTACGAAGATGATAACTGCCTGATTCTGAATAAGCCCTGCGGCGTTCTGACCCAGAAAGCCGCCGCCACAGATATCAGCCTCAACGAATGGCTTGGGGGCTATCTGCTCCGGAGTACCCCCGATTTTGCACAGGAGCTTTCCACTTTTCGGCCCTCCGTCTGCAATCGGCTGGACCGAAATACCAGCGGAATCGTACTCTGTGGGAAAAGCCTGGCAGGGCTGCAGTGTCTGAGCGGCCTTATCAGAGAGCGTAAAATGCGTAAATTTTACCGTACTGTCTGTGTGGGCTCTCT
Source organism: Lachnospiraceae bacterium (assembly GCA_022797995.1). Lineage (GTDB taxonomy): Bacteria > Bacillota > Clostridia > Lachnospirales > Lachnospiraceae > Acetatifactor. Next base: position 13,013 of record JAAWLQ010000022.1, on the reverse strand, counting down.
GAAAGAGACAGTATCTGCCCAGGGCTATCTGACAAAGGACAATGCCGAAAACCGTGTGACAGTATCCCGCACACCTCCGGCTTTTTCCGCCGGGGAAAAAGTGTCCCCCGTACATACAGTATTCACGCCGCTTCTGGTCACAGATGCCTTTACGCTGCTGGAAGCGGAGCTGATTACCGGTAAAAGTCATCAGATACGGGCTCAGCTGGCAGAGCTGGGCCACCCTCTGGCAGGAGATCATAAATACGGCAGCCCGTCGGTGAACAGAATGCTGAAAAAATATGGTCTGGAACACCATCTGCTTCATGCCTGCAGGGTCAGCTTCCCGGAGAATCTTCCGGAACCCATCGAAAAGCTGAGCGGGAAGAGCATCTGTGCACCCTGTCCGGCCCTGTTTACGGAGCTGGAGGAAAAACTGTTTGGAAGGTGAATTATGGCCACATGGAATTCCAGAGGGCTTCGCGGCTCCACGCTGGAGGATATGATCAACAGGACAAATGAAAAATACGCCGATGCGGGTCTTGCGCTGATTCAGAAGGTCCCAACCCCCATTACCCCCATCAAAATGGACAAGGAGCATCGTCAGATTACCCTGGCTTATTTTGAACAGAAGAGTACGGTGGATTATATCGGTGCGGTACAGGGGATTCCCGTATGCTTTGATGCAAAGGAATGTGCCGCCGATACTTTTGCCCTGCAGAATATTCATGAACACCAGGTGACTTTCATGGAGAAATTTGAAAAGCAGGGCGGAATCGCCTTTTTCCTGATTTATTATACCCACAAGGACATTCTGTATTATCTGCCGCTCCAGATGCTGCTCTTTTTCTGGAATCGTGCCAAAGAAGGCGGCAGGAAAAGCTTTCGATACGAGGAGTTAAACCCGGAATATATCCTGCCCCAGAAGCATGGCATCATGGTTCCTTACCTGGACATTCTGCGGAAGGATTTGGAGGACAGGGCTTGACAGTAAAAATTTTTTTCGCTATACTACAAACAATTTGATTCACTGTTGTGGCAGCGCGTTACTGTGGTAAAGTGCTCTGCTAAACGAAAGGCATAAGAAATCATATGAGTCAGAAACTGTTACATACGCCGGAGGGTGTCCGGGATATATACGGCAAAGAATACGCCAGGAAGCTTTCTGTGGAAAACAGCCTGAAAGAAAGCATCCGCCTTTACGGCTACGAGGATATACAGACACCCACCTTCGAATTTTTTGATGTGTTTTCAAAGGAAATCGGCACGACCCCCAGCAAGGAACTTTACAAATTTTTCGACAAGGAAGGAAACACACTTGTGCTTCGCCCCGACTTTACCCCTTCCATAGCCCGTTGTGCCGCGAAATATTTCTGTGAGGAGCGTGTCCCTCTGCGATTCAGCTACAGCGGCAATACTTTCACCAACGCCTCCAGTCTTCAGGGGAAGCTGAAAGAGGTGACTCAGATGGGGGCGGAGCTTATCAATGACCCTTCCGTGGAGGCGGACGCAGAAATCATCAGCCTGGTGGTGCATGCTCTGCTGAACACGGGCCTGAAGCGCTTTCAGGTCGCCATAGGGAATGCGGAATATTTCAGAGGGCTCTGCGAGGAGGCCGGCCTTGACGAGGAGACAGAGCTGGAGCTGAGAGCGCTGATCTCGGGGAAAAATTATTTTGCCGCCCAGGAGCTTCTGCAGGAGCGCAATGTGGTGGAGCCTTACAGGAGCAGGCTGCTGAAAGTGGCAGACCTGTTCGGCGATATGAGCTCTCTGTCCGACACCCATATCACGGCGTGCAATCCCCGTTCCCTTTCCGCCATCCGCAGGCTGGAGGAACTGTATTCTCTTCTGAAACTATATGGGGTGGCCCAGTATGTCTCCTTTGATCTGGGCATGCTGAGCAAATACAGATACTATACGGGAATGATTTTCAAGGCTTATACTTACGGGGTCGGAGAAGCCATTGTAAAGGGAGGCAGGTACGACAGACTGCTGCAGCAGTTTGGAAAGGATGCGCCTGCGGTGGGATTTGTCATGGTGGTTGACAGTATTCTGGAGGCGCTATCCGGTCAGAAAATAAATGTGGAAATACCTGAGCCCATCCGGAAAATTACCTGCCGGCGGGAAAACTATGCGGAAAAGCTTGCGGAAGTGCAAAAGCTTCGAAGCCGTGGAATTCCGGTGGCGCTGATTTCGGAAGAATTTGGAGGTTCGTCCAATGAGTGAGAACAGATATCTGACTTTTGCACTGACCAAAGGACGGCTGGCCAGTCAGACCCTGGCTTTATTTGAAGAGGCAGGCATCTTCTGTGAAGAAATGAAGGATAAGACATCCAGAAAGCTGATCTTCGTAAACGAGGAGCAGAAGCTGAAATTCTTTCTGGCCAAAGGTCCGGATGTGCCTACTTATGTGGAATACGGAGCCGCAGACATCGGCATTGTGGGCAGGGACACCATTCTGGAGGAGAACAGAAATGTGTACGAAGTGCTGGATCTGGGGTTCGGCAAATGCCGGATGTGTGTGTGCGGACCGGCTTCCGCCAGAGAACTTCTGCAGCATCACGAGCGTATCCGGGTGTCCAGCAAATACCCCAACATCGCCAAAGACTATTTTTACAATAAAAAACATCAGACTGTGGATATCATTAAGCTGAACGGTTCCGTGGAGCTGGGCCCTCTGGCGGGGCTGTCGGAAGTCATTGTGGACATTGTGGAGACCGGTTCCACTTTGCGGGAAAACGGTCTGGAGGTGCTGGAGGAAATCTGCAGTCTCTCCGCAAGGATGATCGTAAATCCCGTGAGCATGCAGATGGACAGAGCCAGAATTCAGGCTCTGGTAGCCGGGCTCAGAGCCAGGCTGGACAGTAGGACTCTGAGCCAGAACCAGTGATCGCGAGGGAATAAAACCGGACGGGCAGGGCTTAAGTCCCGACAGCCGGATTTTGAATGCGGATACCGGAAAACAGAGCCGGAAGAATGAAATGAAAAGAAAAAGAGGTGCACAATGAGAATTGTCAATTTAACACCCGAGACAAAAAGCAGCCTGTTGAATGATTTGCTGAAAAGAAGTCCGAATCATTATTCCGAATATGAAGAAAGTGTAAATGGAATTCTGGAGGATGTCAGGAACAACGGAGACAGGGCTTTATTCGCATACACGAAAAAGTTTGACCGATTTGAGCTGAATGGGGACAATATTCTGGTTACGGAAGAAGAGATTCGGGAAGCCTGCCACAGCCTGGATGATAATCTTCTCCCTGTCATCCAAAAGTCCGCCGAAAATATCCGGGCGTTTCATCAGAAGCAGCTTCGCAGCAGCTGGTTTGACACCAGAGAGGACGGTAGTCTCCTTGGAATGAAGTTTACGCCTGTGGCAAGGGCAGGCGTCTATGTCCCCGGCGGTAAGGCGGCATATCCCTCCAGCGTTCTGATGAATGTGATTCCCGCCAAAGTGGCCGGGGTAAGGGAGATCATTATGACAACGCCCCCCGGGCCGGACGGTAAAGTCAATCCGGGCACGCTGGCCGCGGCCCACATTGCCGGAGTGGACAGAATCTATAAAGTGGGCGGCGCTCAGGCCGTGGCCGCAATGGCCTTCGGAACGGAATCCATCCCCAAAGTGGACAAGCTTACGGGGCCCGGCAACATTTATGTGGCCCTGGCGAAAAAGGCAGTGTACGGATATGTGGGCATTGACTCTGTGGCAGGCCCCAGCGAAATTCTGGTGCTGGCGGATGAGACAGCAAATCCCCGGTATGTGGCGGCGGACCTTCTGTCTCAGGCGGAACATGACGAGCTGGCCAGCGCCATTCTGCTCACTACCTCAGCTGAATTGGCGAAAAAGGTCTCCGCGCAGGCGGAAGCCTTCGCACAGGAACTGTCCAGAAGTGAAATTATCCGGAAATCCCTGGATAATTACGGTTATATCCTGGTGGCAGAGACCATGGAAGACGCCATAGACGCCGCCAACGAGATTGCGTCGGAACATCTGGAGATTCTGACGGCAAATCCCTTTGAAGTGATGGCAAAAATTCGAAATGCCGGCGCGATTTTCCTGGGAGAGTATTCCTCCGAGCCTCTGGGCGATTATTTTGCCGGGCCCAACCATATTCTTCCCACCAACGGCACCGCAAAATTTTTCTCTCCGCTGAATGTGGAAGATTTCATGAAAAAGACCAGTATTATCTCATATTCCGCCCAGGCGCTGGAAAAGGTACATAAGGATATAGAAACCTTCGCCGAAAGCGAGGGGCTGACGGCACATGCCAACAGCATAAAGGTGAGATTTGAATAGCCGGTCCGAGCGGAACTGTCCGGAATAAATATGAGGCACGGCAGCTCAGTGATTTGTGATGAAACCGAATAAGGAGATGGCAGAATGAGAACGGCAACTGTTGACAGAACCACAAAAGAGACGGATATTTCTGTGACACTGAATCTGGATGGAACGGGAGTGTCAGAAATTTCCACAGGTATCGGCTTTTTTGACCATATGCTTGAAGGCTTTTCCAGACATGGCTTTTTTGACCTGAAATGTCAGGTAAAGGGAGATTTGCATGTGGACGGACACCATACGGTGGAGGATACCGGCATTGTCCTGGGACAGGCCCTGGCAAAGGCGCTGGGCGATAAGAAGGGAATCCGCAGATACGGGTATTTCATTCTGCCAATGGACGATGCGCTGGCTCTCTGTGCCATAGACCTGAGCGGACGTCCTTTTCTGCAATTTGACTGTGATTTCCCCGCGGAACGGGTGGGAGAAATGGACACGGAGCTGGTGAGAGAATTCTTTTATGCGGTGTCCTACAGCGCGGGTATGAACCTGCATATTCGTATGCTGAGCGGATACAATGCTCATCATATGACGGAAGCCATATTTAAAGCGTTTGCCAAGGCGCTGGACCAGGCCGTGGAAACGGACTCACGCATCGGCGGCGTACTCAGCACAAAGGGAATGCTTTGAGGAAAAGCACGGGAATTTCCCAATGCAGACTTTAAACAGACCAGACAGACAGTACTGACAGATTGCGGAACTTTGCGGACAAGGGAGAAAGAATGCGTAAGCACGGAGGATTAGAATGATTGTCAAAAAATTTGTACCCTGTATTTATCTTTACAACGGGCATGCTGTGAGGCGGCTGAATGACCTTTCCGTAGTGGAGACGGACCCCCTTCGCCTCGTGCGTTTTTATAATGAAAACAATGCCGACGCGCTGATTGTATTTGACCTGTCAGATACTGACGAAGCCCATGAGGAGGCCCTGGATGTGATAAAGGAAATCTGTGCAAATGCGGAGATGGAGGTCATCGGGACAGGTAATATCAAACGGATGGAAGACGTGAAAAAGCTCCTCTATGCCGGATGCAGGCGGGCTGTTCTGGATTACAGTAAGGAGAGCAACGTGGCTGTCACCCGGGAAGTCTCCCTGAAATTCGGCAGGGACAAAATACTCGCGTCCTTCGAGACCGCGGATGAAATCGCCGCCCATAAGGAGCTTCTGGAAACCTGTGTGTCGGCGCTCCTCCTGCTGAATCCCCATCAGATCAGGGAGACGGAAGCCATAACGGAGCTGCCTTTTTTTGTACAGATAAATCAAATCGCCCTGAACAAGCTGATGGAGATTTTCGCATATCGAAATGTCTGCGGCGTTACGGGCAATACCATCAACGACAATTATCGCGAGATTCCGGCCCTCAAGAATCTGTGCAGAGAGAATCACATTCTGGTGGAAACTTTCGAAGCCGCCTTCCAGTGGGCAGATTTCCGGAAAAACGGTGACGGACTTGTGCCTGTGATAGTGCAGGATTATCGTACAAGGGAAGTATTGATGATGGCTTATATGAATGAAGAGGCTTACCGGGAGACCCTCCGATCCGGCCGGATGCATTATTACAGCAGAAGCCGCCGGACGCTCTGGCTGAAGGGTGAGACCAGCGGCCATTTTCAGTATGTAAAAAGCCTGACGGCCGACTGTGATATGGATACCATTCTGGCAGGGGTTTCTCAGGTGGGTGTTGCCTGTCACACAGGGGCGAGAAGCTGCTTTTTCAACGAAATTACCAGAAAAGAATACGAGGAAACAGCCAATCCTCTGCAGATTCTGGGGGAGGTTCTGGATATTATCAGAGACAGGAAAGTCCATCCAAAGGAGGGCTCCTATACCAATTACCTCTTTGATAAGGGACTGGACAAGATCCTGAAAAAGCTGGGAGAGGAAGCTACCGAGATCGTCATCGCGGCCAAGAATCCCAATGCAAACGAAGTGAAATACGAGATGAGTGATTTCCTCTACCATATGATGGTGTTAATGGTGGAAAAAGATATCAGCTGGGAAGAACTGGCCGCGGAACTGGCCAACCGCTGATTTTACAGAGTCGGCTGCCTGGGGAATTTTATAAACTATATATAAAATTCATTAAAACTTTCAGGAGAATCTAAAGAATTTCTTGAGAAAAACTAAAAAACTGTTGAAAGCGCCATGCAGTTATGATAGGATAGGTATGGCAAGTAATAATTTTACTGGTTGGTGAATATCTTGAAAAGACTGAAGGAAGCAGTTATTCTTCTGACCGGACTGGGACTTGTCCTTCTGTTTACCACAATAAGCGGAATCGGTTGTCCGATTAAATGGCTGACGGGAATCAGCTGCGCCGGGTGCGGAATGACAAGGGCTTGTTTTTACGCGGTTCAGTTTCAGTTCGGTAAAGCGTTCTATTTTCATCCATTATTCTGGATGTTGCCTTTCCTGGCGGTGCTGTATCTGTTCTGGGAAAAGATTCCGGCGAAACCTCGAAAAGGCATATTATGGGCAGTGATATTTTTGTTTGGGGCGGTTTATCTGGTTCGGATGTTTCTGCCGGACGACTACATAGTTTCCGCCGATTTGAAAGCAGGAATTCTTGTCCGACTTTTGAAGTATTTCATCAAAGAACTTTAATCAGGAGGAAAGAGATGAAGGTTAAAGAGGATCGTTCTTTAGGAATGTACATTGTTCTGTCACTTATCACATGTGGAATTTACGGCTATTATTTCCTGTATACCATGGCGCAGGATGCAAATACTGTCTGTGCCGGAGACGGGAAACAGACCTCGGGGCTGCTCGTATTTATTCTGCTTTCCCTGTGCACCTGCGGAATTTACGCCTGGTTCTGGTATTATGGACTGGGAAACAGACTGGCGGAGAATGCGCCCCGTTACGGACTTACCTTTACGGAAAACGGTACCACAGTATTAATGTGGCTGATTTTCGGTTCGTTCCTGTGCGGAATTGGTCAGTTTGTGGCAATGCACATTCTGATCAAAAATATGAACCAGCTGGCTCATGCTTATAATACACAGCATTGACCATAATCTGTGTTTTGCCAATCATTAAATTATCACCGGATAAACTTGCTGATGTACAAAAACAGGTCGAAAGTGACATTTGCTTTCGGCCTGTATCATTTTGAAGATCACGAAAGGGCATGACAAATGACAAATCTATACCCGTATCTGAAAAGTATGGCTGACATGGACAGGTGTGCGGTTGTAATCTGTAACCTGGATCATGAAATAATTTATATGAACCCCACGGCAGTAAAGCGCTATGCAAAATGGGGCGGAGACGCTCTGCTGGGGAAAAGTCTTCTTGACTGTCATGGTCCGGCTTCCCGGGACATGATTCGGAAGGTGGTTGACTGGTTTGGTCAGGATGTGACGCACAATATCATCTATACTTCCCATAATCTCAAAGAGAATAAGGATGTCTATATGGTAGCGCTTCGGGATGAGAATCATCAGCTGATCGGATATTATGAGAAGCATGAATACAGGAACCCGGAAACAGATTCGTTCTATCATTTTGAGACGGATTGAGGCGGGCGGTACCGTTTTATTATAAATTTTGCATTCCACGCAAATGTCATAATAACGTCAAAAAACTGTCGGTAAACGACAGTTTTTCCCGGGCACGACTCTATATAACACTTTACCAGAAAGTAAAAGAAAAGTCTAGTATTATTTTCATTTTTCTGTATACTGAATCCCATAAGCTGTTAAATCCCACACCGTTACGGCTCACTCTGTGACCGGAGCAACCCGTAACAAAAGGAAGGAGAAAACCCAATGAATCAGACAGACAGGACCCAGGGTACTTCCCGCAAGGACGAGGAGGCTTTTCTGGAGCGAACCCTTTCCATTATCCGTGATAACCTGGAAAATTATGGGGAACAGGTTCGGACCATGAGAGGTGAAATCGATGAGATGCTGGACCACTTTCACGATGATAATCCGGAGCTGATCAACCTGCTTGAGAACAGCATCACGCTGCATGACCACATGAAGCGGGCTCTGGAGAGGAATGAAAAGGCGCAGAACAAGCCTTATTTCGGCCGGATTGATTTCCACGACGAGACGCTGCGGAAGAATGAAACGCTCTATATAGGCAAAGGCGGCATCTCCATAGACGCCACCCATCAGGCGGTGGTGGACTGGCGGGCTCCTGTGGCTAATGCCTATTACGAGAACGGACTGGGCAAATGCAGTTATACCGCGCCGGGCGGCAGACAGATGGATATCGACCTGAAGTTAAAACGGACTTATGAGATAGAAAAAGGAAAGCTTCTGGATTACTTTGACAGCGAGGTTGTGGCAAATGACGAACTCCTGACAAAATATCTGGCAAAGAACAAGCAGGCTGTGCTGAACGAAATTGTGGCCACTATCCAGAAGGAGCAGAATGAAATCATCCGGAAATCACCTTACCACAATATCATTGTTCAGGGCGTAGCCGGGTCCGGCAAAACTACCGTGGCCATGCATCGGATTTCCTTTATTCTCTACAATTATCCGGAACGCTTTAAGCCGGATGACTTTTACATCGTGGGCAGCAATCGGATTCTTCTGAATTACATTACCGGAGTCCTTCCCGATCTGGATGTGTACGGCGTGCGGCAGATGACCATGGAGCAGCTTTTCGTCCGCCTTCTGTATGAGGACTGGGATGAAAAGAAATACCGTATCAGGAAGAGCACCCAGAACAGTAACCGGGGCAGTATCCGGGGTACTTCCGGCTGGTTTCGAGATCTGAAGGCCTACTGTGACGCGCTGGAATGGCAGAGCATTCTAAAGGAATCTATTTATCTCAATCCCCGCCAGTTTGTGGAAGGGCTCAGAGACGGAAAGGCCGGCGTCTACGACGAAACGAACGGAGAAAAGGCGGATCCCCGAAGCCTTGTGCTCCTTGTGGACGGAAATGCGGTGGAACGCTATATTCTGCAGAATCCGAAAATATCCATGCAGAATAAGATCAATATGCTCAACGAACGTCTGATCATTAAGATAAAGGAAGAATTCCTGGGGAAGGGAGTCAAATACACAGAGCCGGAGAGAAAGGCCATTCTGAAAGCCTACCGGGGAAGATACGGGGGAAGAGAATGGAAGGGCTCCATCTATGAACTGTATCGTGACTTTCTGAGACGGCAGGAGGCAAATGGAAAGCCGGCGGATATTCCGGACAATGCCTTTGATGTGTATGACCTGGCGGCGCTGGCTTACATTTACAAGAGAATCAAGGAGACGGAGGTCATCAGCGAAGCCCATCACATTGTCATAGACGAAGCCCAGGACTTCGGAATGATGGCCTATCAGGTCCTGCATTTCTGCATCGAGGCATGTACCTATACTGTGATGGGAGATGTCTCCCAGAACATCCACTTCGGCTTCGGTCTCAACGACTGGGAGGAACTGCGGCGGCTTCTCCTTCCGGACAAAATGGACAGTTTCGGAGTATTGAAGAAAAGCTACCGCAACACCGTGGAAATTTCCGATTTTGCCACCAGGATTCTGCATCACGGACAGTTTTCAAGCTATCCTGTGGAGCCTATCATCCGCCACGGAGATCCTGTGCGGGTCCTTCGCGCCGGAGAAAAGGAGCTGTACAATAAGGCGGCGGAAATCTGCAGCGAATGGAAGGAAAAGGGCTTCGACACCATAGCCGTTGTCTGCCGCAGCCAGTCCGGAGCGGACAGGGCGATAAAGGAAATGGGAAAACACATTGAAATCATGGGAAATGACCTGGAGACAGCCGTATTCGGAAGCGGTGTCATGGTGCTGACAGTAGAATATACCAAAGGCCTGGAATTTGACGCCGTGCTCATTCTGGATCCCACCAGAGAGGAATACCCGGTGGATGACGGCCATGCGAAGCTGCTCTATGTGGCGGCGACCCGGGCTCTCCATGAGCTGTGTGTGCTTCACGTGGAAGAGCTGACAGGCCTCATCACCGATCCTGTCCCTGACAGAAAGCCCGTCCAGCCGGATCAGCCTCATGTCAGTCCTGTTGAAAGTCGCGCCACATTGGCCGCGGCCGTTACAGATATTAAAACAGCTAAACCAGGACCAAAGCCTCTCCCGAAGGTTAAGGAGCAGTCACCGTCTCCGCTTACAGGATTATACGGCAACAGACCTGCTCCTGCCACCGCCAAAATTCCGGAGAAAGGGGAAACAAATCCTCTGCCGCCGCAGCACACGCCTGAGAGGGAAAGAAAAAGCGGTCCTGCTTTCGGAGATATTCCGCCCACGGAAAAGCTTCGGCCCCAGGGTCATTCCAGAATCGACCTCACAGTCCGCTGGACCTCGAAACAGCCGGACGGGCTCTATCTCCAGAGCAGATACGGTACCCTGCGGCTTTCTCCTGTGGGAAGCGCCATTGTGCGTGTGACCTTCGCAAAAAATACACAGCCCGCCAGGGAAGTACATCCCCTGATTGCCGTGGACCGGACGGAGAAATTCTGGATGTACAGGGATGCGGGGAACCTTGTGGAACTCACAACGGATGAGCTGCTCCTGCGTGTGGATAAGGTTACCGGTTCCATCCAGTATATGACAAGAGATAAAAAGCTTCTTCTGGCGGAACGCCTCAGGGAATGCCGTCAGCTGGAAAGCACCGCCGCCGGGAAGATGAAAGCCTGGCAGTTCCTGGAGCTTTCGAAAAAGGAACAGCTCTACGGATTCGGTTCCGGGGAAACGGCTGGTATCGCACTCAGGAATACGGCCCGCTATCTGTCCGACCACAGGGGCCTTCCCTTCCTGCTTTCCGACAGAGGATACGGAATTCTCGCGGCGGCGGACGGCCCCGTATTTTTCTGTGATCTGCCCGCCTACGGTTCCTGTCTTCACATGGAGAGCACCGGGCAGCTTGACTTTTACTTTATCGCAGGCAAAAAGCAGGATACCCTTCTCAATGCCTGGGCATATCTGTGCGGGAAACGCTGAGTTCAGCGGGATTTGGAGATTTTCTCCACCCATGCCTCTATTGTCTCTTCATAGTCGGCCGAAATCGCCTGGAATATCTTATCCGAGGTGATTCCGGCCACATTCATGTGACCGGTGTCCATCACAATCACCGCGGCGACCAGCAGAAAGGCAAGCAAAAGCCGCAGCTTAAAAAAGAAGGCATTCTCATCCCCCGGCTGTTCCGGGTCTTCATAAGGGTCGTAAGCGGAATCATACTCCTGTCTGTCCGGAATTATGCTGCTTCTGCCATACAACAGCCTTTCCCTGTTGGACATATCATACTGGTCTTCATGATATCTGGAGCGTACCTGCTGTACCAGACGCAGTTTCTGTTCTGTGGTAACATTGCTCATTTGACACACCTCAAAGACTTTTGGGAAGCTTATTTAAAAATATGGCATTTGCGGCCATATTATGATAAAATAAACAGTATGGGGGAGAAATCGTCCTGAAAAAGCGGCTCCGAAGGAGACTATTATCGAGAAAGCGTGAGGTATTCATATGGAAAGCAACGGAAAGCAATTTGGAGAAAAACTTTTTTCCAATATCGCAAAGGTTATCATAGGAAAGGAGCAGACGGTCCGGCTTCTGCTGACGGCACTGCTGGCGGACGGTCATGTCCTGCTTGAGGATGTGCCGGGTACAGGGAAGACAAAGCTGGCCAAAACGCTGGCCAAAAGTGTCAGCGCCGATTTCGCCAGAATTCAGTTCACACCGGATCTGCTGCCCAGCGATATCACAGGTTTAAATATATATGACAGACAGAAGAATGAATTTGTGCTGCGCAGAGGTCCTGTTTTTACCAATATTCTCCTGGCGGATGAGATCAACAGAGCCACGCCCAGAACCCAGGCCGGTCTTCTGGAATGTATGGAGGAACGTCAGGTAACCATCGACGGAGAGAGCTATACACCTGGCAGGCCTTTCTTTGTGATTGCCACCCAGAATCCGGTGGAAACCACAGGAACCTTTCCCCTGCCGGAAGCTCAGATGGACCGTTTTATGATGCGCCTGTCCATGGGATTGCCGGACAGGGAGGAAGAGCTGGCCATTCTGGAGAAATATATGGAAAAGGAACCGCTGGCCGAGCTGGAAAGCGTGCTGACTCTGGATGAGCTGGCACAGGCGAAAGCGGAGATAAACAATGTCTTCGTACATAAATGTGTGCGGGAATACATGGTGGACATTGTGGAGGCCACCAGAGCAGGAGACGATATCCTTCTGGGCGTCAGCCCCAGAGGAAATCTGGCGCTGCTTCGCTGTGCAAAAGCGTACGCCTGGCTGGAGGGCAGAGATTTCTGCATTCCGGACGATATCAGGGCGCTGGCCGTACCTGTGCTTGCACATCGAATCGTACTGGGTTACGGTTCGGGAGGCATGGACGGAACAGTCAAATTCATTGAGAGTATCATTGCGTCCACACCCGTGCCAACTGAGGAATTTAAGAGATGACAAGAATAATCGGAATCGGTATCATCGGATTTCTGCTCCTGATTCTTCAGAAATATTTCTATGAAAGATTCTGGCAGCAGCATTTGAGTGTCCGCATTCATTTCGGAGCGGACCACATTTTCGAGGGTCAGCAGGGCGAGCTGAAGGAAGTCATTGAAAACAGAAAGAGACTTCCCCTTTCCATGCTGAAAGTAAAATTCAAGACAGACCGGCATCTGCTTTTCGGCAATGAGAAGGGTTCCCGTACCACGGACCAGTATTACCGCAATGATGTGTTTCGGATCGGCGGCGGCGAGAGAGTGACCCG
>JAAWLQ010000021.1 GCA_022797995.1 Lachnospiraceae bacterium | reverse complement strand
GCTGCTGACGCCGCCCTGGTGTATGAAATGCGGGAAAAAACTTGGGGAAGAGGGAGAATATTGCGCTGACTGCAGACGGAAAAAGCATGAATTTGTCCGGGGAAGGGCACTCTATGAATATGGGAGCGTCGCTCTGCCCATTTATCGGTTTAAATACGGCGGCAGACGGGAATATGCGGATTTTTTCGGGGAGCAGGCGGCAAAATATCTGGGCGACTTTATCAGGAGCGTACATCCGGATGCCCTGGTGCCGGTGCCGCTGCATAAAAAAAGGAAGGCGGCCAGAGGCTTTAATCAGGCTGAACTGCTTGCCAGGGCCATCGGAGCCCGTCTTGATATTCCCGTGTGTACGGGCCTGCTGGTCAGAGAGAAGAATACGGCGCCTCTGAAATACGAAAATCCTGAAGAAAGGCAAAATAATTTGAAAAAGGCTTTTAATATAGCGCAAAATGATGTAAAATTAAAAAGGATTATTGTAATTGATGATATTTATACTACCGGCAGTACGATGGACGAGGTGTCCCGGGTACTGAAATGCGCCGGAGTGGAAGGCGTGTGGTTTGTCGCTCTGGCCTGTGGAGCCGGTATATAAAAATAACAGTTCAGGAGGTTATAATGAACGTAAGGAATTGTAGAAAATGTGGCTCTCTGTTCAATTATCTCTCTGGTCCTCCAATTTGTCCTGCCTGTCGTGAGAAACTGGAAGAGAAATTTCAGGAAGTGAAAAGCTATATTCGAGATAATAAAGGCGCAGGTATTCATGAAGTGGCGGAGGCCTGTTCGGTGGAAGTCAGCCAGATCCGTCAGTGGCTGCGGGAGGAGCGGCTGGAGCTGGCGGCGGATTCCGCACTCTATCTGAACTGCGAATCCTGCGGCACGCCCATTCGCAGTGGCAGGTACTGCGAGAAATGTGCGGCAAACATGACCAGAAATCTGCAGGATGTATTAAAGGCAAATAAGCCGGCCCCCAGGCAGGATAAAAATGACGGTGAGGGGCCAAAGATGAGATTCCTGAAATAGGAGATTACCATGCTTAATGAAGAACGCATTATTTTGATGACTCGAATGGCGGCATATGAAGAGGGTGAGGGAAAAAAGAATGTGAAAATCGGCAATTATTTTCGGAGCGATTATATTGCCGTTCAGGTTTTGAAGGCTGTAATTTGTGCGGCGCTGGCATTTGTTATCGTTTTCGGCATATATATGCTTTGTAATTACGAAACATTTTTGCGGGAGCTGTACACGATGGATCTCTTTGTATTTGCCAGGGACGTGCTGACCTACTTCTGCGGAACGGTAGTGGGATACGGCGTGCTTATTTATGTGGTATGTACCTGGAAGTATGCGAGGGCCAAGAAAAGCCTGAAATGTTATTATCATAATTTGAAAAAGCTGAATTCCCTGTATAACGAAATGCAATAAGGAACGTTTCAGCCTGGAGGTCAGAATGACGGTTTTACTGGAACTGAGAGAACGATTAAAGCTGATATACAGCAAATATGAAGTATTTATACTGCCGCTTGCCAAATTTTTTCTGGCGTTTGTCACCTTGACCACGCTGAATGGCAGGATGGGCTACATGACGAGGATTGATGACCTGAGAATTGTGCTGATAGCCGCTCTGGCCTGTTCGTTTCTTCCGGTAGGAATGTTGGTAGTATTTGCAACGATATTCAGTCTGATGCATATGTATGCGCTTTCCATGGAAGTGGCTCTGGTGGGATTGTGCATGTACCTGGTGATGTATCTGCTGTATTTTCGCTTCAGCCCCAGGGACTCCCTTGTGGTGGTATTGACACCTCTGCTGTGTGCCCTGAAAATACCTTATATTGTACCGCTGGCAGCGGGCCTGTTATGCGGGCCGTCATCCATTGTTTCCGTGGGCTGCGGCGTGGCTGTTTTCTATCTGCTTCAGATTGTGACGGACAGCGCGCAGAATATCAGAACCATGGGGGATGAGGATGCGCTGGCAAAGGTCCGGATGATGGTTGAAAGTATTCTGGAAAATAAAGCCATGCTGGTAGTGATTGCGGCTTTTGGAATCACGGTGCTGGTGGTCTACCTGATTCGCAGAATGTCTGTCAATTATGCCTGGACGATCGCCATGATTGCGGGGGCTATGACAGAAGTGGTGGTTCTGCTGATCGGGGATCTGCTTTATGATGTGAACATCTCCGTAGGAGGGGCGCTTCTGGGCTCTCTGCTGGCACTGGCGATAGCGAAGATAATTGAGTTTTTCCGCTTCTGCGTGGATTACAGCCGAACGGAGAAAGTACAGTTTGAAGACGACGAGTATTATTATTATGTGAAGGCAATTCCGAAAATGACAGTTACGGTGCCTTCAAAGACAGTAAAGAAAATCAATACACAGAATGTGCAGAGGACACCTGCCGGCAGAAGCGGTGCTTCCAGACATACGGAAGAACCGGCAGGAAGACGTGTGACCACAGAGAAAACAGCCGCCGAAAAGAGGGGGAACGGTTCCCGGCAGGCACAACGCCCCCAGAACTACGGCGGCGAACGAAGAAACGGACGCAGTGTGACCATTGGAAACACTTATGAAAACGGAGCGAAGAACCGTGCCGGGAATCGGTCAAACGGTGAGCAGAACGACGATGAGTGGTTGTAAAATAGAACAGGAAAAGTAGGGACGGTCAAAATGCAGTGGCTCAAACAGGCTGACGATTATCTGAACAGTATCAAAACATACGCAAACACAGTGGACCTTCTCGATGTTGCCGAGATGCTGATTATTGCATTTCTGGTCTACTATATACTGGCATGGATGAAGACCACCAGGTCGTGGAGAATGCTGAAGGGCCTGATAGTCATATTCCTGTTCCTGGCCATAGTATATCTGATGGAGATGACGACTATCATACGACTGGCCCAGAATGTGCTGGGATTTGCCGTTACGGCGCTGATTGTGGTACTTCAGCCGGAGCTTCGTCAGGCGCTGGAGCAGCTGGGGCAGAAAAATTTTCTGCCATCCATCGGATTCTCGGATTCTTCCGCCAAGAAAGAAGCCGCATTCTCCGACAGGACAGTCAATGAGATAACAAAGGCCTGTGTGGAGATGGGTAAGGTGAAAACCGGAGCACTCATTGTAATTGAAAGAGTCGAGTCCCTGAAGGATTATGAGCGTACCGGGATAGAGGTGGATGGAATCGTCAGCAGCCAGCTTCTGATTAACATTTTTGAACATAACACACCGCTGCATGACGGTGCGGTTATCGTGCGGGGCAACAGAATTACTTATGCCACCTGTTATCTGCCGTTGTCCGATAACCTGGATCTGAGTAAGGACCTGGGAACCCGGCATCGGGCGGGAGTGGGGATATCCGAGGCGACAGATTCTCTGACGCTGATTGTATCCGAGGAGACAGGCGGTATCAGCGTGGCCCACGAAGGGAATCTGGAGAGGCATTTGAACGCCGAGGAATTAAAGAAAAGAATCAGGCAGATTATGAATATGGATGGAGAAGAGGATGCAAAAGGCAGACACAGGCGTAAAGGAAAAGGCAAAGCAAAGGGTGAGGAAAAGGCTTCTGAATAATCTGGGCCTGAAGCTGACTTCCGTTATCATCGCCATTATACTGTGGTTTATCGTGGCTATGGTGTATAATCCAAAGGACTCGGTGTCTTTTTCTAATATTCGGGTCAGTCTGATCAATACAGACTTACTGGAAAAGGGAAATAAGGTTTATGAAATATTGGATGACAGTGATGTGGTCCGTGTTACAGTACAGGCTCCCAGAAATGTGATTAACCAGCTTAGAGCCTCTGATATTGTGGCTACGGCGGATGTGAGTAAGCTGACAGAAGTAAATACCATTGCCATCAACTATGAGATTTTGAACGAAGAAGTAGAGATCCTGGATATCACAGGCAACCACGACGTGGTGCAGCTGAATGTGGAAGAAAGGGCGCAAAAATGGATTAATGTTCAGTGCAACATTATAGGAACGGTTGCCGAAGGTTATATGGTTGCAAATACTACAAGCGATACTACGAGGATAGAGGTTATCGGACCGAAGTCTGCAGTGGAGCGCATCAGTTATGCAGGACTGGATATCGATGTAAACGGAGCTACGTCTAATTTATCGGCTAACGTGGATATTCAGCTGTATGATGCGGAGAAGAATGTACTGGAGCTTTCCAACATTCAGAAAAATGTAGATAACATGCGTGTGGAGGTGCAGGTTCTGGCGACCAAAGAGGTTCCCATTGAGGTGAAACCCAGCGGTATTCCGGCCGAAGGGTATCTGGCAACCGGGGAAGTGAAGGTGGAACCGGAGACAGCGCTGCTGGCCGGGACGGTATCCGCATTGTCGAACGTGAATAAAATTGTGATACCGGAGACGGAACTGGATATTACTGACGCAGAGGACGATGTTGTGAAAGAAATCAATATTCGCAAGTATCTGGAAAATGTCATGTTGGCAGACGGCAGCTTTAATGGTCGGGTGACAGTGACAGCTTTTGTGGAACCCAGGGTGGAGAAGACAGTTCTGGTTCCGGCGGCAAATCTCACAGTGCTGAATATACCAGAGGGATTTGAATATGAGTTTGCTGAAAATGAAACCTGCAGAATGAGAATATCCGGTCTCAATGCGGATGTCTCGGAGATTGACCCCAATGAAGTGCATGGGACCATAGATATGGCGGAATGGATGGAGAGAAGCAATATAACGGAGCTTAAGGCAGGAACGCGGGATGTTCCGGTAAGCTTCCAGCTTCCCGAAGAAGTCAGTATAGAGAATCTGACTACGATTCGTATTAATATAGTTGAAGTGGAGGATGAATAGAAATGGGCAGATTGTTTGGAACCGACGGTGTGAGGGGAATTGCAAACGAGGAGCTTACGCCTCTGCTTGCCATGCAGCTTGGGCAGGCGGGTGCATATGTGTTGACAAAGGAGAAGGAGCATAAGCCCACAATCATGGTGGGCTGCGATACCAGGATTTCCGGTGATATGCTGGCCAATGCTCTGATGGCAGGAGCCTGCTCCGTGGGAGCAAACTGTGTGTATGTGGGAATACTGCCCACACCTGCCGTGGCATATCTGACACAGAAGTACAAGGTAGATGCGGGAGTGGTCATCTCGGCCTCTCATAATCCGGTGGAGTTTAACGGTATAAAGTTCTTCGACGGAAACGGATATAAGCTGCCTGATGAGCTGGAAGACGAAATAGAACATCTGATCAGAAACAATATGCCGGGAATAAAATTTCCCACAGGCTCCGCAGTGGGAAAGATAAAATACCGTACCGACGCAAGAGAAGAATACATCAATCATGCGATTCAGTCGGTTCCTGTGAACCTGGAGGGAATGAAGATTGTAGTGGACTGTGCCGAGGGAGCCGCTTTTTATACTTCCGTGGAGGCGTTGAAAGAACTGGGAGCTTCCGTGGTGGCTATCCACAATAATCCGGATGGGATTAATATCAACTCGAACTGCGGTTCCACTCATATGGCGGAGCTTCAGGCCAGAGTGGTGTATGAGAAAGCCAGCGTAGGGCTCGCATTTGACGGTGACGCCGACAGACTGCTTGCTGTGGATGAGAACGGCGAGATTGTAAACGGCGATCAGATTATGGCCATTGTGGGCAACCACATGAAAGCGGGCGGAAAGCTGAAAAAGGATACCATTGTAGCCACGGTAATGAGTAATCTGGGATTCTTCCTGATGGGAAAGGAAAACGGGCTGACCATAGAGCAGACAAAAGTGGGCGACCGCTATGTTCTGGAGCGGATGAAGGAGATTGGAGCAAGCCTTGGAGGAGAACAGTCGGGGCACATCATTTTCCTTGATGAGAATACCACGGGAGACGGACTGCTCAGCGCACTTCATCTTCTGCAGGTGATGAAGGAGACGGGGAAGAGTCTTTCCGAGCTGGCGGGAATTATGGAGGTATTGCCGCAGGCGCTCATCAATGCAAAGGTAGCCAATCATAAGAAAGAAAAATATATGGAATACCCTGTCATTGCGGAGGCGATCAGAAAGCTGGAGGAGAAATTTGCCGGAGAGGGAAGAGTCCTGATCAGACCCTCCGGAACAGAACCTCTTGTCCGCGTAATGATCGAAGGCAAAGACCAGCAGGTCATTCATCAGGAGGCAGAGAAACTGGCAGGCCTGATTCAGGATGTCATGTTCTAGGAAACTGTGGACAGAAGCAGGCAGCGGTTTACGGTATGACGATAACGGGGGCTTTCTTATGGGGAAGGAATGAGATTGGAGGAAAGGAATATGGTAAGCCAGAAAGTAGTGATTAAAAATCTCACCGGTCTGCATCTCAGGCCGGCGGGGATACTCTGCAAGGAAGCCATGCAGTTTAAGGCATTGATTACATTTACATTTAAAGGCGGTACGGCCAATGCCAAAAGTGTGCTGAGTGTGCTGGGGGCATGTGTGAAGTGTGGAGATGAGATTGAATTCGTCTGTGAAGGAGAGGATGAGCAGGAAGCTCTGAAGGCTCTGGTCACGGCAGTGGAAGAGGGCTTAGGGGAATAAAAAGACGGAATGCTTTGGCATTCCGTTTTTTTATTCCCTGCTCGCTCAGAATTCAGCGGAAGGTGAAATTATCATCCTCCTTCACCACGCAGATCATAGTCTTCCCGGTATTCAGCACCACTTCATTTCCGTAATCGTCATAAAATTTTGTGGCACCATAGTCGCCGGTTTTCTCCCATTTTACATGTATTCCCTTTCCATTTGTGAAGAACCAGCCGTCTCTGGTGGTATCGTGACACTGAAAGGCCAGATAACCGCCGGACCCCAGATCTTCGTATTTGACATTCTGGACCAGAATATTCTTGAAGGTAAGCTGTTCTCCTGTGAGGGCATCGGCGTGAGGACCGTCGGAAGCGCCGGACAGATGCTGAGAACGATAATAAAGACCATCCTCCTCATTGAATTCGAAATAACAGCGAGTGAGCGGATAACAGCCTGACATATCGATATAGGAAGCGTTTTTGGCTTCACTGTCGTATTGCAGCAGAGTGTTGGGCGAAGCTTTTGGGGCAAAACAGAAATGGGTATCCTCCGTCAGGCCGCGATATTTCAGGGGATAGCCCTTTTCGCCGATCATACGGGTCAGTGCACTTCCCGATGTATAGGTATTGTGGGGGGCAGAACGATCGGCAGACCGGAAAAATGCGGCGGAATCCGAGTCGAGAGTGCCGTCGATATTCTGTGTG
The DNA here is from genome assembly GCA_022797995.1 of Lachnospiraceae bacterium. GTDB lineage: Bacteria > Bacillota > Clostridia > Lachnospirales > Lachnospiraceae > Acetatifactor. The sequence continues at coordinate 13,592 of JAAWLQ010000021.1, read as the reverse complement.
GTTTCTTCTGCCATCAGGTCATTAATGAAATAAGGACCTCCCATGTGTACGATAAAGGCGTCCCATTCGAAAGCCCAGTAAGCATAATAAGATCTCAGGCTCCGGATATTGCCGATTTTGTCCAGGTCCTTCCAGTCCTCATAGACAGCCATCATTCGACTCACGTAACCTTCCACGTTGGCTTCATAGAGAATGGAAGCCTCAGAAAGGTTATAATGGGGAGCGGCGGCGACCTCATTGGGTATAATCACGGCGATGGGACGAGTCTCAGCCACCGACGCATCCACCCACTCGTTGGTCAGGCGGCTGCGAACCATGCCTTCCCGGGGCGGCTGCGAATCATCTTCCACAACTATATTGGAAGGAATATTGTCCGGTGTGGTGGGAGACGGAGGAACCACAGGGACAGAAGCAGACTCTGACTCACCTGTGGTGGTGGAATTATCGAAATCGTTTTCCTGTCCGCAGGCAGTCAGAAGCATGACCAGCGCCGTTAACAGGAAGCAACATTTTATCCTGCTCATATTACATAATTCTCCTATCGTATAAGTTCTGCCTTCTATTTTAGCACAAAAACCATGGGGAGTCATTGGTTTTACCGGAAAATTAAGAAATATACATAAAAAACCGGGTCCCACTGACTGGGGAACCCGGTTTGGATATACATATTTTCAATCGAAGCTTTAACCCTGATTATCGGTATCAGGAGCAGGCTGGTTCTCAGAGGGCTCTACGGCAGTGTGTTCACAGGTATTGTAACGCAGCTGCAGGAACTGAGAACGATCCTTATTGTAAAGCTTTTTCAGCTCATCGGAGTATCCTACCACCACCCAGGGAAGTGTTGTGGCAATCTGGGTCAGCATCTCCTTTGAGATAGATTCATTGGCCACGGCAAAGGTGTGTCCCTTCGGGGTGAGCTCGTCGAAAATCATAACGTTATAGGTGGTACCTGTCTTGACTCCGTTGGTGCGGTGGGTAATGGTAGTCTGATAAGCCCACATGATCTTGTTGTTGGGAATCGCTCTTGCGTCGGAACCCAGAATATGATAGGTCATCAGGCGGCCCACTTTGAGAATACCCTTCTTGTCATAGGACCGGGCGTCTCTGTAATCGGCTTCGACGGCCGTCTCGGTATAACCGGCGGCGGCAATATCCTGGCGCAGCTTTTTCAGGGAGCTGCCTCCTGCCGACTTCGCAAGTCTGAAGATACCGTAAATCAGCAGAACCATACCTACGCCAAAGAGCCCGAGATACAGGACGGTCATGGCGCCCTGGCTGCCATAATCAATGTAGTAGGGGAGGGTCATTGCCGAAATATCCGCATCAGTCATTCCCAGCTCTTTGAGAAAGTCCTTAAAGTACCTGTATTCCTTATCGTCCAGCTTTTTAATCTTACCGGTGAAAGGGATGGCGTCGGAGCGGATCTCATTATAAGTATTCGTCGTCATGGCATCCATCTGCTTTTCATAGCGTGCGGGAACCTTGATGGCCATATAACGCCAATCCTCCGCATTGTCGTCCCCGGTCCAGATTATGTAATAGAGATGGGTGGTTTTGACGGCATTTGTTTTGGTATTTTTACTGCGCTGTTCCATAAAACAGCCGAAATTCTCAGTGAGATCGACTTTAACCAGCTGACTTTTGATTTCCTCAGGTTTCAGCTGTGTAAAATCTTTATAACCTGTCACTGAGTAAAAAGCGTCCATGGCATTCCAGCCTGCCAGGCCGAGGCCGATGACAATGGAAAGAATACAGAGTAAAATAGAGCCCTTGAGAATTTTTGATTTAAATTCCGCAAACATGGTTTTTCCTCCAAATCATATGAAATTTTGTGGTGTTTTCACCGTATTTATTTTATCATTCTGTTATGTAAAATGCAAGATTTCATCAACTGATTCTTCGACTATTTGTAACAGTTCAGACAGGGCACTGAACTGTTACGCAATTTTGACTTCGCGATAGGGGTGTCTGAACTGTTATGGCTATTTACATAAAAGACGGAATCATGTAAAATATGAGTGGAACGATCCGGCGAGAAACGGAATCGTCGCGAAATAGAAAATGTCTGTATGGTGAATACAGAGAAATGAAAAGAAAAGAGGATAAGAGAATGAAATTTAAGGACATGCCGTACCAAAGAGTGGATTTTGATCAGGTGGAAAAGGAAATGCGAAGCCTGATGGAGGAATTTGACAGGGCGGGCAACGGTGAAGAGCAGTTCGCAGTCCATCAGAAGTATTATGAGCTGAGCGATCGGGTGAGCACCCAGATGACCATAGCCCATATCCGCTTCGATGTGGATACCACGGATGCTTTTTACAGCGGAGAGCAGGACTATTACAACGAAAAGAGGCCGATTCTGCACAATCTGATGCTGGAGTATGAGAATAAGCTGTATGACTCTCCCTATCGCGCATATCTGGAGGAGAAGATCGGGGCCGTGGCTTTTAAAAATATGGAGTTGGCCAGAAAATCCATGGATGAGAAGCTGATTCCCTTGATGCAGGAGGAAAATGCGCTGAAGACAGAGTATAACAAGCTGATTGCGGGGGCGAAGATTGAATTTGACGGCAAGGAGCTGAATCTGTCGCTGCTGCGCCCTTATCTGGTGAATTCTGACAGGAGTGTCAGAGCGGCGGCATATAAGAAACAGAGTGAGTTTTTTGCGGCAAATGCGGAAAAGCTGGATGAGATTTATGACAAGCTGGTGAAAAACCGTACCGCCCAGGCCAGGGAAATGGGCTATGAGAACTATCTTGAACTGGGCTATTACCGGATGCGCCGCAATTGCTACGGCCGGGAGGAGGTGGAATCCTTCCGCAATCAGATCAAGAAAGATTTTGTACCCTTTGCGGAGAAGCTTCATGACCGCAGGAGGCAGCGACTTGGCCTTGAAAAGCTGAGCTATATCGACGCCGCCGTATATTTCAAAGAGGGGAATCCCGCGCCCTTCGGCACGCCGGAGGAAATTCTGGCAGCGGGGCAGAAAATGTATCATGAGCTGTCTCCCGAGACCGGTGAGTTCTATGATTTCATGATGGAGAACGAACTGTTCGACGTTCTGGGGCGCAAGACAAAGCGGGCCGGCGGATATATGACGTATATGCCTGTGTATAATTCTCCTTTTGTGTTTGCCAATTTCAACGGTACCAGCGGAGATGTGGATGTCATCACCCATGAGTGCGGACATGCTTTCCAGGGATATCTTTCGGGGAAGGATCCTATCCGCGAGCATTCTGATATCACTATGGAGACGGCGGAAATCCATTCCATGTCCATGGAATTCTTCACCCAGGACTGGATGGAGCTCTTCTTCGGTGACAGAGCACAGGATTATATTGAGATGCATCTGGAGGATTCGGCGGCCTTTATTCCTTATGGCTGTATGGTGGATGAATTCCAGCATATTGTCTATGAGAACCCGGACATGACGCCGGATGAACGGCACAAAGCGTGGCTGGAGCTGGAAAAAGTGTACAGACCTCATCAGGATTACGAGGATGATATCTTCTTTGCAAAGGGAGCATTCTGGCAGAAACAGCAGCATATTTATAATTCGCCCTTTTACTACATTGACTACAGTCTGGCACAGACCTGTGCGCTGCAGTATAAGGTGAAGATGGATGCGGATTTCGAGGGAGCCTGGGAGAGCTATCTGAAGCTGTGCAGGCTTTCCGCAAGCGATTTTTATACAAATATGGTCAGAGAGGTGGGACTGACACTTCCCTTTGAGCAGGGCTGTGTGAAAAATATTGTGGAAAAACTTGAAAAATATGTGAAATAGCTTCACATTTTGCGGGAAATACGGTAGAATAGAGGACATGGTCCCGGAGATGAAAGTCTTTGGGAATCGAGAGAAAATTATGGTCTGATGGGAGGAGACATTTATCATGTCCAGAAAAGAAACTCAGAGTACCGGGGACAAGCCGGAAAAAATAGTCACAAAGTATGACAAAAAAGTACAGAGGAGAAAAGAGGAAAAGGAAAGGGCGCGCAGGGATGAGCGCGTGGGCAGAATCATAGGGATTGCTTTGCTGGCAGTTCTTGTGTGTATTGTGGCGTCGTTTCCCATTCGAAATTATCTCACGGTAAACGGAACTTACATTAAGGTGAGTGGGGAAAATGTATCCAGGGTTGAATTTGACTATCATTATCAGGTGGCCAGCAGTGATTATATCAATCAGTACGGAGCATATCTGTCCTATTTCGGATTGGATTTAAGCCGTGATGTCAGGACCCAGATGTATTCCGACACGCTTACCTGGGGTGACTTTTTTGAGGAGATGGCCGTGGATAACATCGGCCGTGAGAAAGCACTGTTGAAGGCGGCAAAAGAAGAAGGATTTACTTACGATGTCGCCGCAGATTACGATGAGTACAGAGAGCAGCTGAAGGAAGCCGCTTCCGAGGCGGGGACCACGGTAAAGGAATTCGTGAAGCAGCTGTACGGCGCGTATGCCACGGAGGCGAGAGTAAAGCCGTATGTTCAGAACGGCATGTATCTCAATGCTTACGTGGATTTGCTTAGGGAGCGGCTGGAGCCTGCTCAGGAAGAAATTCAGGAATATTATGACAATGATAAGGCGAGTTACGACTCGGTGGATTATTACCTGACATCGGTAGATGCCGAGCTGCCTACCGAGCCTACGGAGCTGGCCGACCCTGTGGAAGAGACAGAGGGCGAGAGTGAAGGGGAAGAGGGTACCGAGGAAGCCTACAAACCCTCCGAAGCGGAAATTGAGGCTGCCATGAAGCTTGCAAAAGCGGAAGCCGACAAAAAGGAAAAGACCGTTCAGGCTGACGGGGAACTGAACACCAACAAAAAGCGCTCTGCAGTCAATTCTGTTCTCAGGGACTGGCTGTTTGACGATGAAAGGAAGGCCGGGGATACCGCGGTGATTGAAGACAGTACCCTTCATCGTTACTATGTAGTGTGCTTTGAAAAGCGCTATCTGGATGAGACGCCTTCTTCTGATATCCGCGTGGTGGTGACAGCCGGAGATAATGGTCAGGCGATTCTGGACGAATGGAAGGGCGGCGATGCCACAGAGGAGAGCTTTACCGCACTTTGTGAGAAGTATAATGATACGTCGGTATTCAGTGCGGAAGGCGGCCTGCTGGAAGCAGTGACACCTTCCGGTCTGCCGGAAGAGCTGGGAGACTGGGTCAGCGAGAGCGGGCGCGCAGAGGGTGACACTGCTGTCATTTCTCCCGCGTCGGAAGAGAATACCTATGTGGTGTACTATGCGGGGTCCAATGATCCGGAGTGGATTCTGAGTATCAGAAATACTTTGCTGAGTCAGAGCATGACGGAATATATGGACACCACGGTGGGTGAAATCGATGTGGACGATCCGAAGGAAAATCTGCGGTATCTGAAGGTGCGGGCCGAGGAAGAAGCCGCGGCGGCGAGTGAAGCGCAGAACGGTGGTTCGGAGGAAAGCGGTTCCGACGAGACTTCCGGGGAGAGCGGGACGTCGGACGCCGGAGCGGAGGCATCCGGAGAGTCGGAAGGAAGCTCCGGAGAATCCAAGTAGGCTCTACAGGCAGAGAAAAATGGCGGTGAACTGTGACTTGCCTTTGAAGCGTAAGAGAAAACTCTGCAGGAAAGCAGGAGACAGTCGCTGCCGCAGAATAAAATAGGATGAATGGTGTAAGAGGCGGTGGTTTTCACCGCCTTTTCAAATCACTTATGGCAGTGGAATTTCGGCAGGACTGGAATCTGACACCGGGACAGAAATGAGGAGGTTTGGCGGATATGGAGCGGAAAGCGCTGGTGATGGATATTGACGGTACATTGACGAACTCCAGGAAGGAGATCAGCCCGGCCACCAGGGAGGCGATTTGGAAGGCTCTGGAGAGAGGACATCTGGCGGTGCTGGCTTCCGGCCGTCCGGCATACGGGATGCGGCATTATGCCCGGGAACTGGAGCTTAGGAAATATGGCGGTTATCTGCTGTCCCATAACGGAGCGCGAATTGTTGCCTGCGGAACCGGAGAAATTATATACCAGAGGGCGCTGCCGAAGGAGCTGCTGCCGGTGCTGTATGATTTCGCATGCCAGAATAGCTGCGGTCTGGCCACACATTCGGAAGACACGGTAATCTCCGCCTTTGCGCCGGACCGGTATGTGACGCTGGAGGCGAATATCAATGATATGCCCATAATTCAGCCTGAGAGTTTCACAGAGTATGTGAATTTTGATGTCTATAAATGCTTTATGACTGCGGAGGGGGAAAGGGCCGCGGTGCTGGAGAATAAGCTTCGGGAAAAATGTGGGACAGCGGTGGCGGTCTGTCGGTCAGAGCCGTTTTTTGTTGAAATTACTCCGGCGAATGTGGATAAGGGAGAGGCTCTGGGAAGGCTGATGGAGATTGTTGGGATAAAACGGGAGGATGTAGTCTGCTGCGGAGACGGCTTTAACGATCTGCCCATGCTGCGCTATGCGGGTGTGGGAGTCGCCATGGGGAATGCTCAGCCGGTGCTGAAGCGGGAAGCGGACTATGTGACCGCAGGCAATGACGAGGATGGAGTGGCGGAAGTAATCAGGAAATTTATACTGAAAGAGTGACGGTGAAGGGATGAAACGTGATATCAGGATAACAATACCTCAAAAGGGACAGACTGTCATAGATACAATCAGAAAAGCAGGGTATGAAGCCTATGTGGTGGGCGGATGCGTGCGGGATTCCCTTCTGGGCAGAGAGCCGGAGGACTGGGATATCACCACTTCCGCCAAACCGGAGCAGGTGAAAGCTCTGTTCCCCCGGACTGTGGATACCGGCTTGCAGCACGGGACGGTGACGGTGATGATAGATGGAGAAGGGTTTGAAGTGACCACCTATCGGATTGACGGGGAATATGAGGACAGCAGGCATCCCAGCGAAGTGATTTTTACTTCCGACCTGGAAGAGGATTTAAGGCGCCGGGACCTGACCATCAATGCCATGGCCTACAACGAAGAGGAGGGGCTGGTGGATAAGTTCGGCGGAGAGGAGGATCTGAAAGCCGGAATCGTGCGGTGCGTGGGCAATGCGGAGGAACGTTTCCAGGAGGATGCCCTGAGGATTCTGCGGGCGATTCGCTTTTCGGCTCAGCTGGGATTTGTCATAGATAAGGAGACGCTGGACGCCGCCGGCAGGCTGGCATATACATTAGACCGCATCAGTGCCGAGCGCATTCAGACGGAGCTGGTCAAGCTGATGGTTTCCCCACATCCGGAATATTTGCGGACTGCCTATGACATTGGTGTCACAAAAGTGTTTCTGCCGGAGTTTGATAAAGCCATGGAGACAGAACAGCGGCATGTTCACCATTGCTATAATGTGGGAGAGCACATTCTGCACTCCCTGACTTATGTGGGAGAAGATAAAGTGCTTCGACTTGCCATGCTGTTTCATGATATCGGAAAGCCGGAAGTCCTGACGGTGGACGGGGAGGAGGTCACTCATTTTTATAATCACGCGGCCGTCAGTGCGGAGCTGGCGGAGAAGATTCTGCGGCGGCTGAAATTTGACAATGACACAATTCGCCGGGTCTGTAAGCTGGTGCTCTATCATGATTACGGCAGCCAGATGACTCCCGATATGAGAATGGTGAGAAGGGCAATATACAGGATAGGCGAGGAGGCTTTCCCGGATCTGTTCGAAGTAAAGCGGGCGGATTTCCTGGCTCAGAGTGCATATCAGAGGGAAGAAAAGCTGCGGAGGGTCCAACGGTGGAGAATGCTTTATGAGGAAATCCTGGAAAAGCGGCAATGTGTGTCGCTGAAGAATCTGGCCGTGAAGGGAGCAGATCTGATCGCCCTGGGGTGGAAGCCCGGAAAAAGGCTGGGAGAGGCTCTGCAGAGGCTTCTGGAGATGGTTCTGGAGGAGCCGGAGTGTAATACCCGGGAGCGGCTGCTGGAGGAAGCAAAGCGGCTTCTGAGCCTGGAGAACAGATAATTGGTTTGCAGGTGGGAACCATTATAAAAATAGCGGAAAACCTGTAACATACTTTCAGGTATTTTCTCATATGATAGGTTATGAACCGGACTGGATGCGGTGCGGTGACGTGAGAAACCAATCAGGAGGGGCCGGAAGTGAATGACAGGGCAGTTGAGTTACTGGAACAATATGAAATCGAAGTGCTTCGCACCAGGAAAGGGCGGGGCGCCATTGTGTGCGACACCGATCAGGGTTGTCTGATTTTCAGGGAATATTCGGGAAGTCAGGAGAGAATAGAGCTGCAGAACAGGCTGCTGAAACAGATAACAGATGCCGGAGCGGTAAATGTGGAAGTAATTATTCCCAGCAAAGAGGGCACACTGTTTGTGAGGGATAACGAGGGGACCAAATATGTGCTGAAGACCTGGCGGGAAGGCAGAGAGTGCAGCATTCAGAATAAAGACGAATGTATGGAGGCTGTCAGACTTCTGGCCAGACTTCACGGATACATGGAACTGCAGACGGATGATCTGAATCTTCCGGTGGCTTTTTCCATGGAAAAGGAGTATGATAAACATAATCGTGAGCTGAGGCGGGTTCGGAAGTATTTGCAGCAGAAGGGCCAGAAGACCTGGTTTGAAATCAGTCTCAGGGGAGCGTTCGATTCCTTCCTGGAACAGGCGCTTTCCGTGACGGAGGAATGGGAACAATACCGTCGGGAAGCGGCCCGGAGGAAGGACGAAGAACCGTCCGGAAAGCTTGCCTTCTGTCATGGGGATTATCAGTACCATAATATCATCCAGGACGGCAGAGGATGGTTTCTGGTGAATTTTGAGAAATGCATGTGTGATAATCCTGTCAGAGATTTGTGTCTGCTGATGCGAAAGCTTCTGGAGAAAAACAACTGGTCGGTATCTCTTGGAGAAGAACTTCTGGAAGCTTATGAAAAGGAGCGGCCGCTGTCTGCGGAAAGCCGGATTGACCTGTACTACCGGCTGGCATATCCGGAGAAATTCTGGAAGATTGCGAATTTCTACTATAATTCCGGAAAGGCATGGATCCCGCGGAAGAATCAGGAGAAGCTGGAAAAGGTGATTGCCCAGGAGAAAGAAAAGCAGCATTTTCTGGACGAGGTATTTCGAGAGGTGGGCAGACTTCGATAGAAAGACAGACAACCGTCAAAAGAGGAATGTATGAGAAAAGGAACAGAGAATAAGAAGACAGGTATCAAAAACAGGAAACGGGCCGGAATCTGGATTGTGGTGACACTAATGTCACTTACTTCCTGTGCAGTTCCCTTCAGGGGAGGCGGCGGAGGGCAGGAAAACGATATGTCAGCCGAATCGAGCAGGGCCGACACAGGTTTTATCGTCACAAATCCTTCAAGCTTTGACTCGGCGGATACGGCCATATATGTAGACAGGGACGAAAAAGAGAATACTGTGACTTTCCTGAACCTGGATCTGGGGAAACGATATACCCTTTCCCTGGACGGCACCACCGGATTATATGACAGATACGGAGACGCTGTCTCCCTGGAGCAGATAGAGCTGGGGGATATCGTAGATATCACTTTCCTGAAATCGAAAAAGCACCTGACTACCATGCAGCTTTCCGTCAACAGCTGGAGCTATACCGATGTGCAGTGGTATGAGCTGGATGCGCTGAGGGGGGAAGTGAGCATCGGCCCGGAAACCTATAAGCTTACCTCCAACACACAGTATCTGTCCGAGGGCAGGAATGTGGAGATAATAGACCTGAATCCGGCGGATGTGCTCAGCTTCCAGGGAATCGGGAATCAGATTCTCTCGGTCCGGGTGGAAAAGGGCCACGGTTATCTGCGGCTGGCCAATGACGAACATTTTGTGGGCGGCTGGATTGAGATCGGTCAGTCACTGATACAGCGTATAACGGAAGACATGCTGCTTCTTGTGCCGGAGGGAAGCTATGAAGTGGCGATTTCCAACAAAGGCGGAGGCGGTATCAAAAATATAGTGGTCAGGCGAAATCAGGAGATTACGCTTGATATCGGTGACCTGGAAGTGCCGGAGCCTCAGACAGGCATGGTGCTTTTCTCGGTGAACCCTGCCTCTGCGGAACTTTATATTGACGGAAGCGAGATAGATGCATCCGTGCCTGTGACACTGGAATATGGTCTCCATCAACTGATTGCCAGGGCGGAAGGATACCAGTCTGTCACAAAGTATATCCGTGTGGCCCAGGAATCGGCGGCCGTTGATGTGACGCTGGAATCCACGGATAATTCCGGGGAGGAAGAGGACGAACCCACAGTCACGCCGACACCCGGACCGGACGAGACAGTTACGGATTATTACAGAGTGCATGTGGATGCGCCCGAGGGTGTGGAAGTGTATCTGGATGGCAATTATGTGGGGATTTCCCCCTGCAGTTTCAGAAAGTACAGCGGTTCACATATCATTACGCTGCGGAAATCGGGCTATGAGACCAGGAGCTACACAGTGCAGGTGGACAAGGAGGAAAAGGACATTTCCTATTCCTTTGCGGATCTGGAGAAATATGTATCGGGAAGCTCCAATACCACAGGCAGCTCGAACAGCGGAAAATGAAGGACCTGTCCGTTTTGGCGGTGCGGAGAAGACAGTATGGCACTGATAACGGTTTTACGGGGCAAAAGAAAGAATTTTGTCCCTAAATACCTTGACAAACCCGGGAAAACCATATATATATATATTTAGACGTTTCACAGGGAAAATAACGAAATGTACAAAAATGAAAACTCGTATAGGAGGAGTTCGATATGAACAAAACAGAATTAACGGTAGCTATGGCTGAGAAGGCCGGAATTTCCAGAAAGGATGCTGAGAAGGCATTGAAGGCATTCACAGATGTTGTTGCAGACGAACTGAAGAGCGGCGGAAAGGTTCAGCTGGTTGGTTTCGGCACCTTTGAAGTATCCGAGAGGAAAGCAAGAGACGGCAGAAATCCTCAGACAAAGGAGACCATTCAGATTCCTGCCTCCAAGGCTCCCAGATTTAAGGCTGGCAAAGCTTTAAAGGATATGGTAAACGCATAATAAGCTGAAACTGATACTGGAAAGCGTGAAGCCCGGCTGTTTTCGTCATACCTGTTATGAGGGAACGGCCGGGCTTTGTATGTGGAATGCGCAACAGTTCGGATTCTATGCCCCGGTGGGACTATAGATGGCCGTGTCCGGAGAGAAGGGGACCGTAGAACGATTGTGAAAAAGGTTCAGGAAAGAGAGACAGATCAAAATGAGATTAGACAAGTATCTGAAAGTGTCCAGATTGATTAAGCGCCGTACCGTGGCCAACGAGGCCTGCGACGGCGGACGTGTGATGATAAACGGCAGACCGGCGAAAGCGTCCGCGGAGGTAAAGCAGGGGGATATCATCACGATTTCCTTCGGCAACAGGGAAGTGAAGGTGGAAGTTCTGGATGTGCAGGAGACCGTGAGAAAGGAAGAGGCCAAAGAATTGTTCCGCTACCTGTAATCGGTTCTTTTTTCCCAAAGTCCTTCATATACTTATTCAGGATGGAAGGAGGGGCTTATGGAGGATTTGAGCGGAAGCACACGGATACACAAGGTGGCAATGACAAATCGAAGGAACTGCATGATCAACGGTGTGAGCGATGTGCTTTCCTTCGATATACATGAGATTCTTCTGGAGACGGAACAGGGGATGCTGATGATAAAGGGAGACGAACTTCATGTCAGCAGGCTTACTCTGGAAAAGGGAGAAGTGGATATAGACGGCCGGATTGACAGCTTTACATATTCCGATGCGGGGGGCGCCGGGCATAAAAACGAATCTCTGTTGAGCAGATTGTTCCGGTGACGGTATGGCAGGCGAGAATCAATTTCTTCTGCATTCCTTTATCATGGGCGTTTTTATTACATATGTGTATGATCTTCTGCGGATATTTCGAAGGGTGGTGCCCCATGGAACTTTCCTGATATCGGTGGAAGATCTGGCGTTCTGGATATACAGCGGCACAAAAGTCTTCCTGCTGATGTATCATGAAAGTGACGGCACACTGCGATGGTTTGCGGTCATGGGAGCGATGGCCGGAATGTTTCTCTACAGGAAGCTGATAAGCCCGCTTTTTGTGAAATACATGTCCGCCATATTGAACTGGCTGCTGGAAGGATTTCTGAAGGTGCTGAGATGGCTGTTCAGACCTTTCGGCTATGCGTGCGGAAAAGCTGGAAGAGGATTGCACAGAACCGGCGGACGCCTGCGCAGATTGTCTGGCCGGGTGAAAAGACGGATAAAAAACAGGTTGACGATTTCACTGAAAGTGCTTAAAATAAATTTAAAACCATGAAAGTATCCCGGATGACCGGCAGGTATATTATTGCGGGAAATGTGGACAGGAGGGCGGAAGCATGGCAGGACGGAGAAGAATTGCATATCGTAAGAGAAGTCAGAACCGCTTCAGCATGTTTCTGGTCTCGCTGGTGATAGTGATGATGTTGATACTGGTATCTGTGGGAAGCATGGAACTTAGGAAAAAGATTGCGGCGAAGGCCGGGGAAGCGGCGCTTCTGGACAGCCAGATTGAAGCGGAGGAGCGCAGAGCTCATGAGATCGAGGAATTCGCCAAGGAGGTTCAGACGAAGGGTTACATTGAGAATATTGCCAGAGAAAAGCTGGGACTTGTCTATGAAGATGAGATTCTCTTTAAACAGGAAGATTAGGCGGGAGCGTGGAGCTTCCGCTTTTTTTCATTTAGAGGAAAGTCCATCGTCAGATGGACCTGGAATCAGAACGGTGCTGAAGGCACTTTTTTGTCGGAAAACTTTAAGGGGAAAGGTCCGTACTTTTGACAAAAAATAAGTTTCCGCCTTCCTATAATAGGTACTGCCGCCACAGAAGAGACAGGTTCCGGGCCGGACAGGCGCCGGCGCCTGACGAAAACCGGCGGCGGAAAGGTGTGAGTTGGAGTGATTTGGCACAAAGGGGAGGTCAGGGAACTGCAGACAGCACAGATATCCGATCTGTGCCGACGTAAACTTTTGAATTATGCGGACAGCTTTCAGGAGCTGGCCAGAAGCTATGACAGGGAATTCGAACCGGAACAGGATTCCCGGGAAACACTTCTGATGGAGAGGAGGCTTTGGGAAAACGGACAGATTATCAGCGGACATTTGAACGAGATGGCGAAGATTATGACCGAGGCGGCCTGCGAAGTGCTGGAGTTCTCTCCCATGGAGGGGAAAAAGAAGCGCATGCTGACCCAGGCGCTGGCGGAGGAAGGGATTCTTGTGGAGGGGCCCTGCTATCTGCCCCGGGAGGACGGGCGCAGGGCGCTTATCCTTACAATGAGTACCCGGAAGAGTGCGAAAATATCCGCGGAAGATGCGGCGGACATGATTTCCGTACTGATGGACAGACGTTTTGCGCCTTCCGGGGCAAGTCCTTATATGGTGGAAAATATTCCCCAAAGCTTTATATTGGAAGAAGAGGCGGGGTTTCTGGTGCTCACGGGCTTTTCCAGGGCGGTGAAAGAGACGGAAACGGTTTCCGGGGACAATTATACCGTGCTTGAGCCGGAAAAAGGCAGAGTGACGGTAATGCTGTCCGACGGCACAGGATCCGGGGAGAAAGCGGACAGAGAGAGCGGGAAAGTGCTCGATTTGATGGAAAAGATGCTGGAGGCGGG
>JAAWLQ010000020.1 GCA_022797995.1 Lachnospiraceae bacterium | reverse complement strand
CGATATGGGAAGGAGGCAGATGTATGAGAACAATCAATCTGGACAGAGACTGGCGATTCCGGGAAGGCACCTATCAACACCTGCGATATGGGAAGGAGGCAGATGTATGAGAACAATCAATCTGGACAGAGACTGGCGATTCCGGGAAGGCACCTATCAACAGTGTCTTAATGAATCTGACTTTGGGAAAAAGGTAAATCTCCCCCACGACTACATGATTGAAAGTGAAGTGAAGGAGGATGCCACGGCAAAAGCCGCAATGGGATTCTATACGGGTGTAGTTGGCTGTTACACCAAAATACTTTCGATTCCGGCCGATTGGGAAGGGGAACGGGTTCTGCTGTATTTCGACGGAGTTATGTTGAATGCATCTGTGGAGATCAATGGTTGCGATCTGACGTTGCACCATTATGGCTACACCCCATTCTCTGTTGACATCAGTTCCTATCTATACTATGGAGAGAACAACCGAATTATGGTCCGGGTCAATCCCAGCATGCAGCCTAACTCCCGCTGGTATACCGGAGCCGGAATTTATCGTTCTGTAACTTTGATACATACCCCGAAGCTTTACATCGCTGCTGACGGAATCTTCCTTTATACCAGAAGGATTGTCCGGAACCAGGATGGCAGCCCGCAGGAAGCTCATGTCTGTGCGGAAGTCACTTTGGGAAATGATACGCCCGACGACCGTCTGGTCGATGTCAGTGTCCATTTTTCAGAGAATGTGGCCCGGAATGCAAAGGTACTGGTAAAAGCCGGAGATACAACCACAGCGAGAATCCCGGTAACTGTTATTCAACCGAGGCTTTGGGATGCGGAAAATCCTTATCTGTACCAGGTTACTGTGGAGACAGAAGAGCTGGGAATATTTAGAAGCCATCTGATACCGGCTGCAGATCGTGCCATGCGGGATGTGGATACGGTTTCCTTTGGCATCCGTACAGTCACGGCAGATGCCATCCATGGTTTGTGCGTCAATGGACAGGAGGTCAAGCTGAAAGGTGGCTGTATTCACCATGACAACGGCCTTCTGGGCGCTGTCTCTCTATACGACAGCGAATATCGGAAGATCAAAATCCTGAAGGACGGCGGATTTAACTGTGTGCGGACGGCTCACAATCCTCCCTCTGCCGCTCTGCTGGAGGCCTGCGACCGCATCGGCATGTATGTGTTTAACGAAGCTTTTGACGCCTGGGGAGTTGCAAAGCAGCCTGGAGATTACAGTCAATATTTCAGAGATCATTGGAAAGAGGATCTGGATGCCTTTGTCTGCCGTGACCGCAATCATCCATCCGTGCTTTTCTGGTCCACCGGCAATGAAATTCCGGAGCGGGGAGGCTTAAACGACGGGTATCATCTGGCAATGGAACTGGCAGAGCATATACGGAAGCTGGATCCGACCCGGTTGATTTCCAATGGCCTGTGCACCTACTGGTCCGGCCTGGACGATAAAACCGTACGGGAGCATGTAGACCACAATGCACAAAAAAATGCAGAGCTTGAATGGGAAAAGCATTCCGAACCTTTCGCCGTCATGCTGGACGTGGTGGGCTATAATTATATGGATTATCTGTATGAAACCCACGGAAAGCTCTATCCGGAACGGGTAATTCTGGGAACCGAGAGCTTTCCCATGCAGATCGACCGGGTCTGGGATAAGGTAGAAAGACTCCCCTATGTCATTGGAGACTGCACCTGGACCTGCTTTGATTACATTGGCGAGGCCGGTATCGGTAAAGCCGCTTTCTTAGAGCCTGACGAAAATCCTGACCGGCCCACGCCCTCGCCTTTTATATCTGCCTTCCCCTGGAGACTGGCCAACGATGCGGATTATGATATAAATGGAAATCTGCTGCCTCAGGGCGTATATCGAAGAATCGTGTGGGGCAGCCGTCAGACAGGTTTATATTCCTATGATCCGGCTGATTTTGACCGGGAAGAATGGGTATCCGCTTGGGGATGGCCTGCCGTCAGCGCCTGCTGGAACTGGAAAGGCCAGGAGGGAAAGCCGGTAAAGGTTGTGGCATACTCTTCCGCCCAGGAAGTAGAACTGCGGTTAAACGACAGGGTACTGGAAAGAAAGGCTGTTGGAAAAGAGAACCGTTATATGGCAGTATTTGACACTGTGTATGAACCGGGAGTCCTGACCGCAGTCAGTTTTTCCCAGGGGCAGGAAATATCCTCCTGCACCCTTCACACCACAGGGGTACCGGCTGCTCTGCGTCTGACCGCCGACAGACAGATACTTCCTGCTGATGGTCATAGTGTGTGCTATGTGGCAGTGGAAATCGTGGACGAAGAAGGACGATTAGTGCCTGATACCGAATTTTCCTTGCAGGCGGAGGTTACCTCCCCCACAGGAGAGAATTCCTGTGAAGCCGGCTGGCTGGCCGGTTTCGGCAGCAGCAATCCCATTACCACGGAGAACTATACAGCCAGACAGTGTACAACATATCAGGGACGTGTCATGGCCATTCTCCGTTCCGGCTATGAACCGGGAGACTTGGTTCTGATGATAAGAACAGAAGGATTGCCGGATGCCAGCCTGAAAATTCATGTGGAGTAAGCCGAATCAGAAAGCGTCACATCGGCCTCTCCTGACTATATTAAAACTGCCGCTGGGCAGACGGATTTTACGATCCGTCTGTTTCAGCGGTAGCTTTATTCATGACGATAAATCCTGCCAGAGCGTGGATTCCATTATTATTGCACAATTGTATATGAAATAATTATACATAACCATTCTGAGAGTTTTCATGTTATAATAAGGAAGCAGACTGACAGACTTACTCAGACCATTCTGATTTATATAAGGATTAATATTATGAAGAAACATAGAAAAAGAGGTATCGACAAAGCTATCCTTCACCAGTATTTTTTTACCTATTTTATCGTTCTGTTCGTTCCGCTGTTGCTTTGCTGCAACTATTATGTCAGGATGATTTCTGTGATCAGCGAAGACGATATCCGGGAAAAAAAGACGGAATTGCTGCACAGCGCGGAACTGGTGGACGATTTTATAGAAGAGCTTACTTATCTTGCAGATATGCTGGTCGGATTGCCGGATGTTAATATCTTCCGCTTTCAGGAGAATGTTCTGGAGGATCCCAATACCCATAAGGTAATCGATCTGCGGAACAAGCTCTTTAATCCCACTCAGATTAACCGGTCTGTTTTTTCGTATTTTCTCTTTTTCGACAGGAGCCAGGTGGTCATCAACGACCAGATTGCTTACGACTACAAGGACTTTTATGATCTGTATCTGCGACGAGATGCGGATGGAAACTACGGGGCGTGGGAGACATATCTGACGGATGAAATGGGAAAAGGCATAAATGCGATGGAGCAGTATTGGTATAAGGGCAAGGACGGACTGGAGCTCCTGGCTTATTCCAGCCCATTACCCAATAATGGCTACAGTGCCAGCAGCGGTGCGGTACGGATCTTTTTTGAAAGGTCTGTGTTGGAGGATTTTATGTCTGTGGCAGGCGGATCCAGGTTACAATATATTCTGGACAGCTCAGGAAATATGATTTATTACACCCATGCAGACATTTTGGAGGAAGAGGATACTGCAAAGATTGAGGAGTTTATCCAGCATGTGGAGGATACCCGTCAAAAGGAGATGAAAGAGGACAAAGGACAGACGGACGAAGCTATAGCCGGGATGTGGGAAGCGCCGGTCAGACTGGCTGGCACGAGATATGTTGCGCTCCGCTACAGTTCTCCTTCTGGTTACACCTATTGTACATTGCTGCCAGAGAGGCAGCTGAACGCCCGGAAGATGGCAAGCATGCTTACTGTGACAGTCCTTATTCTACTGGCGGCGGCAGTAGGGCTTTTCCTGTGTTGGCATATGTCTGTCAGATCTGCCACACCCCTGAATCAGCTTCTGAAGCAAGCTTCCAGGCTTACTGAGCGGAACCAGGAGCATAATTCTGTATTTGTGAAGCTCAGTGATATCTTTCAATATCTGGCAGGTGTCAATTCAGATCTTGTGACAATGATGGAGGAACAGAAGCCCTATATACGCAATGCCTTTGTAAACCGACTGCTGTTCGGCAACCCGCTCTCACAGGAAGAAGGGGATTTGCTGGCAAACCGTTTGGGGTTTGATCGAAAGGATAAGGTTTTCTGTGTGCTGATTTTCAGGATTATTACCAGCGGGGAGGAGATGAATATGGACCTGCTGAGTACCTGTCTGCTTTCCCTGATGGAGATAATTAAGGAAGAGTTCCCGGGAAGCCTGTATGCTGCCACCGGGGAGGATCAGGTGTCACTGATTATGGGAATTCCCCGAGAAAATAGGAATTCTCTTCAAACAATTGTGGAGGAAAGATTTGCACGAATCCGGGAAGAACTTCCGGGAAATTTTGCTGAAAGAATATTTGTTTATGGGGGCAATGTGGTGGAAGAGATGGAGGATGTTTGCGAGTCCTATCACAATGCTGCTTTCGCATTCATGAATGAAAAAGAGCGGACAACGAACCAGATTGTCTGGTTTCAGAAGGATAAAAGGAAAACAACTTCGGTATTCCCGTATTTTGAGTTATCCGTGAAATTAACCAGACTTGTCACGTCGGGGGAAGAACAGGGGCTTCACGATGCCCTAAGGGAAATTATGACGGAATATATCTTCGAAAATAAACTTCCCGCCTGGCTGCAGCAGATTCTTCTGAATGAACTACAGGCGATTCTGTTCCGTATTCTCATCAGACTGGAACTGGAGGAACAGGAGTACCAGAAATATTTCACTGAATTGGAAAAGGATCACCGAAGTCCTCTGCTTGAGCAGATTACCGGTACCCTCGGATTATATCGTTCTCTCTGTGCCCTGGTGAATGAGAAGAAATCAAAAGATGCAGGGAAAATGATGCCCGCAATTCTGACATTTCTGGATGCCAATTATGGCAATCCGGATCTGTCTTTGACGATGGTCGCAGATATATTTCAGATTAGCGTACCTTATCTTTCCTCGCTGTTCAAAGCGTCTGCCGGAGTCAATTTCTCCAGTTATGTGGAAGGCGTTAGAATTGAAAAGGCCAAGGGACTTTTGAAGAATACTTCCATGTCTGTGGGCGAGATTGCCGTGGCCACAGGTTACGGTTCCGCCAATTCCTTCAGCAGAGCGTTTAGAAGAGCGACAGGAGACAGTGCATCAGAATACCGAAAGAATTAGAGGCTCACATTAACCAGAAAGGACAAATATAGTGACATGAAAGAATGAATATAGTGGAATAAAAAATGAATATTGAGAAAAAATCAGGTTTAGAGACCGGGCAGAGAAGAATGTCCGGTCTCCTTTTTTGCAATAAACTAAAAGTCCTGTTTTCGAGAAAATAGGGTAAAATAACGGACTTTTCCGTCCATTATGCACACATTAAAATATGAATAGCCCCAAAAAACAAGTGAATATTTACTTTTTTTGTGCAAATACATAGAATTGATTTAAGATGACAATAGAAAGGAGTGGAAAAAATGTCAAAAAAGACGAAAATTAAGATTGGACATCAAAAGACCTTTGTTCAATATTTCCTGGGACACTGGCAGCTGTATGTGATGATCGCACTTCCAATCATTATGCTGTTTATCTTTGCCTATGCCCCAATGTATGGAGTCATACTTGCCTTTAAGGATTATAAGGTAAGTCTCGGTATCTGGAACAGTCCCTGGGCCCCCAACCACGGCTTTTACAATTTTATCCGGTTTTTCAGCAACTATAACTTCAAAGAATGCCTGCGCAACACGATTGTGCTCTCTCTTTATTCCATGGTTGTCAGTATGCCCTGCTCCATTATTCTGGCGCTTTCTCTGAACTACGCCAAAAATCTGGCATATAAGAAATGTGTCCAGATGGTAAGTTATTGTCCTTACTTTATTTCCACCGTTGTGTTTGTAGGTATCATCAACATGATATTTGACAACCGTGCGGGTGTCATTGGAAGTTTCCTGTTCAACAATTTTGGAATTAATGTTCTGGGAAATGCCAGTTATTTCTCATCTCTGTATGTGTGGTCCGGTGTGTGGCAGGGCATCGGCTTCGGGGCAATCATCTATATGGCGGCTCTGGCCGGGGTGGACCAGGAACAGCATGAGGCAGCCATCATTGACGGCGCAACGCTGTTGCAACGGATCTGGTATGTAGATATTCCATCCGTTATTCCTACAGCCGTTATTATGCTAATCCTAAATATGGGCGGCACTCTGAATATCGGATATGAAAAGATTCTGGCAATGCAGAACCAGAACAACATTGCCATGTCAGAGGTTATCAGCACCTATTCCTACAAGGTGTCTCTGGTTTCCTCTTTTCCGGATTTCCCGTATTCTACTGCAATCGGTCTCTTCCAGTCGCTGGTTGGTCTGCTTTTGATTCTGATCACGAATAAGATTGCGGATAAGCTCTCCGGCACAGGATTCCTGTAAATCCGCGGAGTGGGAAAGGAGTTGGATATATGAAACGTAAAAAAATAACACAGGATAAGGTAGTCTACTTTATTAATTATATTATGCTTACGCTTCTTCTCATAGCGGTTCTGTACCCGCTTATCTACATTGTCAGCTGTTCCTTCAGTTCCGGGGATGCGCTGGTAAGCGGTAAGGTGAAGCTTTTTCCGGTAGACCCCACGTTACAGAGCTATAAGGCAGTGTTTAAATATCAGAGTATCTGGACAGGATATCGGAATTCCATTTTATATGCGTTTGTGGGTACGATCATCAGCATGGTGCTGACCCTGTTTGCGGCTTACCCGCTTTCCAGGGATGATTTTCGGGGAAAGAAGATCTTCACGGTAATCATTCTGTTTACCATGATGTTCTCCGGCGGTTTGATTCCCTCCTATCTGCTGATCAAGAATTTAAAAATGATGGATACCATCTGGGCGGTAGTGTTGCCGGGTGCGGTGAGTGCCTACAATATTATCGTGGCACGCACTTTCTTCGCAAATACCATTCCGAAGGAGTTGCAGGAGGCTGCGGAGATGGACGGCTGTTCGGATTTCCGGTTTTTTACAAAAATTGTAATCCCCCTGTCCACACCCATCATTGCGGTGCTGTCTCTGTGGGTGGTGGTAGGACTTTGGAATTCTTACTTTAATCCTATGATTTACCTGAATTCCCAGGATAAATATCCGTTACAGCTGGTGCTTCGGAGAATTCTCCTGCTGTCCCAGGTGAACCTGAACCAGTCCAACATAGACCCGGAGACAATCCGGAAGAACCAGTACTTAAGCGAGATGTTGAAATATGGAACCATTATTATCAGTACATTACCGCTGATGATTATCTACCCTTTCGTACAGAAATACTTTGTAAAGGGCGTCATGATCGGTTCCGTCAAGGGATGATTCCGACAGGTAACGATTTAATCTGTCTAAACAGTTACTCCGGGAATCAAAGTGTAAAAAATGGTTAAACCGGATATTCTCTTTGATGTCCGTTTAATAAAAAATTCTTTTAGAAAGAGGAGGAAAAAAATGAGGAAGAAGAAATTGTTCCAAAAGGTGCTGTCAATCGTTACCGTATTGACACTCACAGCAACCCTGTTCGCCGGCTGTGGCTCAGATGCAGGGAATCAGCAAAGTTCCGAGGCTGGAAATTCGGCCGCGGGAAGTAACGACACAAGCGGAGGCGGAGATTCATCCGATCCCTTTGCGTTTGATTCACCCAAGGACGTGGTGTTCCCGCTGAAGGAGAAGCTGACCCTGACCGTCTTCGTCAACAACCCTGACCAGAGTGTTACGACCTATCAGGACAACTGGGTAAACGACTGGATTGAGGAGCAGACCAATATCCACCTGGATTACGTATATGATCTGACCGGTGACGAGGCAATGACGAAGCTGAACCTGATCATGGGAGATAAGGATTCCATGCCTGATTTCTTCCTGCGTACCGGCTGGACCAAGGCCGAGGTGCTCTCCTACGGCTCTCAGGGCCTTATCCTTCCCCTGGAGGATATGCTTGATCAGATGGAAAACTGGACCTGGATGAATGAACAAAGCCCTATGAGAAGAGCCGATTTGACTATGGGCGATGGACATATTTACACTTATGGAGGCGAAAATGAATGCTTCCACTGCATGTATCAGCACCGTATGTATATCTACAAGCCCTGGGTTGAGAAGTACCTGAACGGCAAGAACCCTGAGACCACCGAGGAACTTTACAACTTCCTGAAGATGGTAAAGGAAGACGATGCCAACGGCAACGGTATCGCAGATGAGGTTCCCATGTCCGGTTATATCGGCGGCTGGGCCAGTGACCCTACTGTGTGGATGATAAATTCCTTTACACAGTGTGTCAATCCTTTGAGCAATACCAATCCCACCGTTGCCGGCGGAATGGTAGTGAATAACGGCAAAATCGAGTATGCTGTGATGACAGATGAGTACAGAGAGGGTCTGCGCTATATGCGGAAGCTCTTTGCGGAAGGCCTTCTGGATAACCAGACTTTCCTGCAGGATAACACTCAGTTTGAAGCTACTGTGGATGCTTCTGAGGTAAATAAGGTAGCGGTTTACCCCGGTGGCGGTATGTCAAATTCTGAATTCTGGCAGGAAAAGGATGGAGAATGGCAGAATTGGGAAATTCTGGCGCCTGTGGCAGGTCCTGACGGGGTTAGATATTCAGGACGCTGTATTCAAACTTATTTTGAGGGTTGTATCGGCGTAGTTTCTGCCACCTGTAAGTATCCTGAGATTGTTGTAGCGTTGCTTGACTTCATGGGTTCCGAAGATGCGGCCCGTCATATCGGTGGCGGTCCCCAGGGTATTGGCTGGGATTATACCAGCGAGGGTGTCTCTCTGGGCGGTGGAACTCCTACCTATGAGACTTACAAGCTTCCTGAGGACTATGATTATGTGAAGGACGGCGGCCTGTCCAAAACTTATGCGGACTATCGTTACACACCTGACGCAATGATTCAGCGGAGTACAGCCGATGCCAGAGCTTCCCTGAAAGTTGAAGATCCCGACCATTCCGGCGAATACTGGTTGCAGCAATGGGCGGAGCTATATGATCAATTTGCCCCCCCCGGTAGATACTCTTGTTCCGGCGCTGGCATTTGAAGGTGAAGATGCAAAGATTGTGACTGAGGGTACTTTGACTATCGGCGGCTATGTGAGCGAGGCCCAGGTACAGTTTATCGACGGCAACCTGGATATCGAGAAAGATTGGGATACTTACATCCAGAAGTTGAAAGATATGGGCGTAGAGGAATATATCGCCGCATATCAGCGCGGTTATGACGCATATATGGAAGCAGCTACAGCAGCTGGAAATTAAATCTTTCAGATAATGTATATCCGGCCAGGTCTCCTGGCCGGATTTTATTCACATGGATAAACAATCCCCAAAGCGGATATTTCATGACAAGAGAAAATTTGCAGGGGTATATCTTCCAATGTTACTATATAAGAGCATAATAAGGCAGTATATAATCCAAAATACTTTCGCTGCCGTATAGAGATTACAGACAGTTGGAGAGGGTCAGTGAAAAAAACAGGTCTAACAAAAAAAGGAATATTGTCAAGGACGGCAGTCTTTTTGATTTTTCTGTCTGCAGTGGTAATCATATGCTGTAAAGCGGCGGCAGACGGAAGGGGAAATCTGTCCGGGAACAATCAGGAGGGACAGGAAGCTATCCAAGTGGAACTTTTTGTCCTTGCTCCCTGTGAGAGCTGTCATGAAGATGATAAATTCCGGCAGGAAGTGTTAAGTCAGCTGGACAAAGCCGGATTTGAGAATCCGGACTGTGTGGTTTACAATGTCTATAAAGACAGCGGCGCGGCACATTTTGAGAAAATAACAGAGACATATCAGCTGGAGCTTACTCTGACGGACCTGCCGGCCGCCGTGGTGGACGGAACGGTTTACCGTGGAACTTATCAGGAAATCGGGGACGCGGTGGCACGGCACCTTGAAGCAGGTGTGAGTGGCGGTCAAGCGAATTCTGTGTCTGGTTCCGATAAGACGGCAGTGAACTCGGGAGCAGATGTGACAAACTCAGGCACTGATCCGGAATCGAATGCATTGAACTCCGGTTCCGACCCGGAATCGAGTGCACTGAACTCCGGTTCCGATACAGAAGCAGATTTGGATGAAGATACGACTCAGGTGACGAATACCCTTGCCGATTCGGCATTTAATCATGAACTTCAAACGGTGGGAGAAAACGACACCACGCTGGTTCTGTTCGTAACCGGTTCCTGTGAGAGCTGTCAGACTGCGGAAGCTTATTTACAGAATGATTTATCCAATGAGAAATTTGATCTGCTGATATATAATATTCTGGAAGATGAGAATGCTCTGGTGCTTCGGAGGCTGTTTGCACTGTATGGCGTACCGGACAGCGGACAGCAGGTTCCGTTGCTCTTCTCACGGAAAGGCTACCTGTCCGGAGCAAAAGCGATTGTGGACGGCACGGAAGGAATGTTGGCGGACGGAGATACGGCGGGTTCCTGGGAAGAAATCATAACCAGCCTCTCTCAGGAAAAGGAAAACGCAAAAATATCAAAGCTTCAACTGCTGGTAACGGGCTTCATAAACGGTCTGAACCCCTGCGGCATCTCCATGCTGTTAATGATTTTGTCCATATTGCTGATGTCGGGCCGGAATTTTTATGGAGGAAGCCTGGTTTTCCTGACAGGAAAATTTCTTACCTATTTATTCCTGGGATTTACAATCGGGACTCTCCTCGGCGTAATTGAGGGTACGGTATTTCAGACACTGCAAAAGGGAATGAAGGTTGTTTTCTCTGTGTTGGCTCTTTTCTTTGGACTTTTCTATCTGATGGATTTCATCCATGTCCTGAGAAAGGAGTATGGCAGGGAGAAACTCCGGCTTCCCGAGCGCTTTCGAAAATGGAACCACACCATGATCAAAAAGCTTACGGAGATACCGGAGCGCTTCTGGTATCCGGTGCTGTTCCTGTTGGGGATTGTGATTTCCGCGGGAGAGTTTCTGTGCACGGGACAGGTATATCTGGCGTCGCTTCTCTATATGGTGAAGCAGAATCAGGGCTTTGACATGCAGCTGGCAGGAAATCTGGTACTCTACCTGACGGCTATGTGCGTGCCGATGGTTTTGGTAGTGGTGCTGGTATCCAGAGGAAAATCTGTCATGTCGGCGTCCAATCTGTCGCTGAAGATGCTGCCTGTCGTCAAGCTGGCCTACAGTATTTTCTTCTTTATACTGTTTTTGTCTCTACTTTTCTGAGAAGCTGTATTTACAGTCTGCCGGGAAACCGGTATAGGCACAGAACCGGTTTTGGAAATCCGGTGAGGAAAAAAGCTGCTCCAGCTCTGCCAGAAGGCGCATATGCACGGCGCTGCGATGGATGACACAGGGTTCTCTGTCATTGAAAAATTCAATACTTTTTTCCAGAATGATTTCTTCTGTCAGCGGCAGTTCATTCCAAAGCCCTTCATAGAGGAGAGATTCATTCTGTGTGACAGTAAGGTAACGTTTTTTCTTCGACTTTAAAAACATAGGATTTCCTCGCCTTCGGTCCGGTTAAAATGACTAAAGTTTTATCTCATTTTACTGTAACATAAAAAAGGGAATCTGTACAGGAAGGATCAAAAATGGACAGAATTTATGCGGATTGTGCCGCAACTACACAGATATCAGAATCGGCCCTGCAGGTCATGACAGAGTGTATGAGGGTACATTATGGCAATCCCTCCAGCACTCATCAGGATGGAAGGGATGCAGCCCGCGTTCTGGAAGAAGCCAGAAGAAAAATAGCCGCATGTATCGGCGCAGAACCGGAGGAAGTCTATTTTACTTCCGGGGGAACCGAGGCGGATAATCAGGCAATCCTGACTGCTGCCAGGTATGGAGAACAGGTGGGGAAACGGCATATGATTTTTTCCGCAGTGGAACATCATGCTGTGTTAAACTGCATTCCTGCTCTGGAAAAGGCCGGTTTTGAGATTACGCTGTTGGGAGTCGACGAAACGGGAAGGGTGTCCATAGAAGAACTGAAAGCCGCCTGCAGGAAGGATACGATTCTCGTGGCGGTAATGTATGTGAATAATGAGGTGGGAACCGTGGAGCCGGCGACTGAAATCGGACGGCTGTGCCGGGAAAGAGGAATTCTGTATCATATTGACGGCGTGGCTGCCGCAGGGCATATCCCCGTTGATGTGAAGGAACTGGACGCAGGAATGTTTTCCCTCTCCGCCCATAAGTTCCATGGCCCCAGAGGGATTGGCGTCTTATATGTGGGTAAAGATGTCCCTGTAGCCAATCTGATGTTCGGCGGAGGTCAGGAGCGCACAAAGCGTCCGGGAACTCAGAATGTGCCCGGGGCGGCGGCCATGGCAAAGGCTCTGTGCGACAGCGTGGCGACACTGGAAGAGCAGACCCCAAAGCTGGAACAGCTGCGGGAACGGCTGTTGTGCGGCCTGAAGGACGTGGATGGAATGTGGATGAATGGCAATTCCGGAAGCCGAGTGCCAGGGATTATCAATCTGGGGTTTGAAGGGGTGTCCGGGGAGTCCCTGATGCTTCTCCTGGATTTGAACGGAATTTCCGTTTCCACCGGAGCGGCCTGCAATACGGAATCCGTGGAACCCAGCCATGTGCTCACGGCAATGGGACTGTCCCCGGAACGGGCACGAAGCTGTATCCGCATTTCTCTCTCCACTTACAATACGGAAGCGGAGGTGGATGCAATCTGCCGCGCGGTGATGGGGGCAGTGGAGCGGGCCAGAGACTAAGGTATTCTGTCTGCTCGAAGTAAAAAGAAAATGGAGGATTCTTATGAAACACAATAATCACATGTATTATGAAAGTCCGGCAAAAATGTGGAAAGATGCCCTGCCTCTGGGAAACGGAAGGCTGGGGGCCATGGTTTATGGAGAGACCGACATGGAGCGCATTCCTCTGAATGACGATTCTCTGTGGTATGGTCTGGCCATGGACCGCAACAATCCTGCGTTTAAGGAAAAACTTCCTGAGATTCGCAGGTTGATGCTGGATGGAAAGATGCATGAGGCGGAGGAAATGATTTCCCAGTATATGGCGGGAGTTCCTTACTCTCAGCGTCATTACACCTTCGTGGGACAACTGAGTATGGCTCTGAACCAAAATATGCCCTTCGCCATGGGCGGAAGACCACAGCCTCCGAAGCCGGAGACATACGGTATGGATCTGGATCTGATAACGGGAATTCTCACAGTGGATCACAGGATGGACAACGTTTCCTATCACAGAGAAATGTTCGTCAGCCATCCGGGCCAGGTGATGTGCATTCGCCTTACCTCAGATACCCCTCAGGCAATTCGCCTTGAGCTGAAGCTGGACCGTGTCACCGTGTCCGATGCGTTTATCAAGGATGACCGTCGGCCGGGAATGCAGGCAAGAGGCGGCGGATGGCCGGGAACACAGGTGGACTTTGCCAAGTCTATAGATGACAGCACTTTCTTAATGGCAGGAAACGATGCGGGAGTACAGTTTGCGGCGGCATTTCGTGTGGAATGCGATGGGAAACTGGTCAATCCGGTATCCCAGCTGACAGCTGAGAGTTGCAGTGAAGTGGTTATTTATCTGACCACCGCCACCTCCAACCGCTTTTCAGATCCTCGCGCAGAGGTAGTGAAAGTGCTGGATGCGGCACAGAAAAAGGGATACCAGAGCCTGAAGGAAGAGCATGTGAAAGATTTTTCAGCGCTTATGGAAATCTGCCGGCTGGATTTGGGGAAACCTGCCGATGGCGATCTGGAGCAGCGGCTGAACGCGCTGCGCGACGGGGGAGAGGACCCGGATCTGGCGGCTCTGTATTTCCAGTTCGGACGCTATCTGATTGTGTCTGGCAGCAGGAAGAACAGTTCGGCGTTAAATCTCCAGGGAATCTGGAATGCTGATTTTATGCCTATGTGGGACAGCAAATATACCATTAACATCAACCTGCAGATGAATTACTGGCCGGCATGGGTGGGCAATCTGATGGAGCTCCATGAGCCTGTGATGGATTTGCTTGAGACCATGCATGAACCCGGCAGGAAGACGGCCAGTGTAATGTACGGTATGAGGGGAATGGTATGCCATCATAATACGGATTATTACGGTGACTGCGCACCTCAGGATATCTATATGGCATCCACACCCTGGGTGACAGGCGGTGCATGGATGGGTATGCATGTGTGGGAGCATTATCTGTTCACCAGAGACAAGAGTATATTGGAGCGCATGTATCCCATTCTCAAGGATATGGCCCTGTTCTATGAAGATTTCCTGATGGAGGTGGATGGGCAGCTGCTTACCTGTCCGTCGGTGTCTCCTGAGAACCGGTATTACCTTCCGGACGGTTCTGATACGCCTTTGTGCGTAAGTCCCACCATGGACAATCAGCTGCTTAGGGAATTTTTCGAGGCATGTATTGAGATACAGAAGATTCTGGGAATTGACCTGGAGTATGGCGAAGTTCTGAAAGCCATGATTGAAAAGCTTCCCAAAGATCAGATCGGCTCCTGGGGACAGCTTGTAGAGTGGAATCAGGATTATCCGGAGCAGAATCCTGGCATGGGCCATGTATCCCATCTGTATGCCGTGTATCCGGGATGTTCCATCAACTGGAGAGACATACCGGAGCTTATGAAAGCTGCAAAAGTATCTCTGGAGAGCCGTAAAAGTCACGGGGCCGGAAACGGCGGATGGCCTCTGGCGTGGCAGATTTGTCTGGACGCACGCTTCAACGACGCGGAGTCTGCCGATAAAAATATCCTTAAGATGCTGACGCACTCCACCTCCCGCAGCCTGCTAAATGCCAGAGGCGTCTTCCAGATCGACGGAAATCTGGGTGCCACGGCAGGCATCGCAGAATGTCTCCTGCAAAGTCATATGGGACTGCATTTTCTTCCGGCGTTGCCGGTGTCCTGGAAAGAGGGAAGCTGTAAGGGACTTCTGGCCAGAGGCGGACATGAGGTTGACCTGTACTGGGAGAACGGAAAGCTTTCCCGCGCTGTGGTAAGACCCCGGTTCAGCGGAGAAATCGCAGTAATTGGCGAAGTGCTGTCTGTTACCTGCAAGGGACAGGCAGTTACCGTGAACAGGACGGAGACCGGGTTTACTTTTGAAGCGTTGGCGGCGGAAGAATATGAGTTGAGGCCGTAATTCTTCAAAAAGGAAAATGGTAGAAATATGGTTTTCCACCGAAGACAGTGTAACAGTTCAAACAGATCCTGAACCAATGCCATTTTGGTACAGGAGATCTGATAAATATCTGAACCGATAAAAATCAGGGGTTGTCGCATTGAGCCACAACCCCTGATTTTATATACAAGCCCGCATATGAAAGCTTGCCCTTGATGCGGCATGCGGGCCACACTTGAACAGCAGAGAAGAACATTCTCTACTCGATTAGACAGCAACCTGCGCTTACCATAAGATAGTAAAGCACTCTTACATCTTCTTATTCAGATGCAGCACACTGACAGAATAAGCCGGCGCCTCATAGACAAAGCTCTCCCCGGCGCCCCGAAGGCGAAGAATTCTATCTCTGACGTTCTTCGGCTTCTCGAAGCTGTTCTCCGCATCCTTCTCTCCTGTCAGAAGCGTCACCTTATAGAGACTTTCCACATCACAATCCAATGTGATGCTTACAGGATCCATCTCACCGGACATATTCACTGCCTTGATAATGACTTCCTCATCCGTCTCTGTGACCACAGATATAAACGACGGACTGGAAGGCACCTTTATCTCTCTTAGCAGTACTCCGTCTACAAACAGCCGGATAACCTGGCCGTCTGTCTCATAAGCAAAGCGATGGTATTCGCCCGGCGCGGCATCAATCGTAAAATTATCTGTCAGCTTACGGTCTTCAAGGAAAGCAGGTTCTCCAAAGGAGCATTTGCCATCCTGAATCTTCCACAGGAAGGGACGTATTTTCACCGCATGCCACGCATCCTGCTCTGTCTCCTGCAATTGGTCAAAGAAGGAGCGGCAAACCCGGGCGCTGAATACGCCAATCTCAAAAGCCAGATCCTCTTCCACAAGCACTTCCACCTCGAACCGGCCGCAGGTCTGATCTTCCTCTCCGAATATCACGAAGCTCTTCTCGGCATCCGCCCAGCGCATCTTGTTCAGGAAAAATTCCTTCTGCTGTTCGTCCGGCATTTCCAGACAGAATCCCTCTCCCGTCTCTTTCACATGTCCCATCAACTCATGGGTTACGGCAGTGGGCGCACCTTCCCATACCGGATTGCGGTAATGAAGAGCCTTCTTCGCCTTCAGGGAAGCCATACCCTTCATGGGCCGGTAAATCACACCGCTCTCCTGGGTGGATTCCACCACATACTTCCCTCTGTTCTGCCCGAACATTCTCCAGACATAGTAGGTCGGTATGCCGAAGCTTCTATGATTGTCAAAGCGAATCAGATTCGGGAACCAGGCGTCATAATTCACATTTTCAAACAACGGCGCATAGGAAGCCAGGTGCACGATATCCTGATTTCTCTCCAGGCCTACCAGAAAAGCAGCCTCGCCCAGTGCGGCGTAAAGCTTTCCCGCATAAATCCCTTCATTGACCGCCTGCTCTCCCACGAAAATCCCGGGCCCCTGTCTGTCATAGGAATCATAATAACCCACATTCTCCGTGAAAAATTCCACATTATTATAGAAATGCTCGTCCACACACTCCGCCGGACATCCATGCTCTTCCACATGGGCGTTGGCAATGGTTTTGATCTGAGGGTAGCGCTTTTTGATTTCCTGATAGAACAGCTTATAGCGCTCTTCGTAATCGGGACCCCAGTTTTCATTGCCGATTTCCAGATAAGTGAGCTTGAAAGGCGCCGGATGTCCCATAGCGGCCCGCTGCCTGCCCCATTTGCTGTCCACAGGTCCTAAGGCATACTCTATGGCGTTCAGGGTATCTTCCAGCATTTCATCCAGCTCTTCCTCCACAAGCAATGTGCCTCTTCTCCCCTGACAGGTCATGCCGCAGTTGCACACATACAGCGGCTCCATGTCCAGGTCCTCACAAAGCTGGAGATACTCATGGTAGCCCAGACCATTATAACTGCGATAGTGCCACACCAGCTGATGACCGGGACGCTCCCAGACCGGTCCGATGGTATTCTTGAACATCATCACAGTGGAAAGAGTGGAACCCTCCACGATACAGCCGCCCGGGAAACGCATAAAGCGGGGACTGAGACCTTTCAGCTTCTCCACCAGATCCAGTCTCAGGCCATGTCCGTTATAGGTCTTCCCCGGCATCAGAGAGATAAAGCCAAAGAGCACTTCGCATTCCTCCTGGCTGCGGATAACCAGACTGGCATTCTCGCAGTCTCCGTCAGACACCAGGATAGCATCATAGCGCACATACCCGTTTCCGCCAATGTTCAGACGGCACTGTGCAAACGGATGTCCGTCCTCTTCGATGGAGAATTCCAGACAGACAGGCTTGTCGGATTTGGCAAAGAAATACAGAGGATATGCTTCTCCTTCCTTCTGTGGAATTCCGTGAAATCCCGTATTGTACACACAGCCACCGGCCTCAAAATGAACCCGCAAAGCGGCGCTTCTGTTGGCGTTCAGGGTATCCTTCCGCTCCAGCTCCATCTGCGCATGCTCCGCATACCAGGCCGGAATGGGAGTTGGCGCTATCTTATTCTTCGTAACCCAGTAGCTCAGGCCCTCTCCGTTGTTGAACTCATCCTCCCAGCCGGAGCAGGTTACCACATGGACGCCGTCGCCCTTTTCTCTGTAATCCTCCGGCAGCAGGGAGTCTTCAAAGGTCCTGTTTCGCAGAAGCTCCGGATAAAGTCCGCTGTCCCCCGCCCTGTTGATATCCTCGAAAAAGATACCGTATAAATCTTTCGCTGTCTCAAATTTACGATTCTTTGTCTGAATCTGCAATCGACTCATTCATTCCCTCCTTCTCTCCTTTCCAGGCGGAATACGTTCCATGAAAGCGGCTGAAGCGTAGCCTGGATTTTTCCGTCTTCGAATTTTGTCTCTTTATTTACCGTAGGCTGAATCACATTAGGATTCTCAAAGGTATTCCTCGCGTCCCTGTCTTCAGAATACATCTCAATATGCTCTACAAATGTCCAGCCTTTGAATCCGGACACATCGATATCCACACCCATCTGCGCATCCCATTTTCGCTGAATGACAAAGATCGTCAGCTCCTGCTTCTCTTCATTCAGAGCCGCAGCGGTATCCAGATAGGGAAGCCCTTCTCTCTTCTGGAACTGGTTGCCATCATCCAGGTAATATCCTTCAATGTCAAAGGTATCACAGTCCACCACAGTCCGAAGTGATGTACCCTGCCCATAGCGAATCAGATGTGTGTAAGGATAGTGGGAAGCTGTTTTCCACACATGGTCATGATTGGAGGCCGCCAACGCGCCGATTCCGCCTGTCATACATCCAATTTTCACCCTGTCCGCATGCCGCAGGAATGCAAGCTGTGCAGATGTATTTCCAAGCGCCTCTATCATATCGCCCTGATGTCCGAACATCATACCTTCTCCCATCTTGTCCGGATCATGCTTCACATATTTCGTATCCGGATTAAACTGATAAAAGCTACGATGCAGGTGGGCCTCCGGATGATATCCAAATTGAAGCTCTTTGCGCTCGCCAAACATACTTCCGTATTCATCGAAGGAAAGCATCATCTTTTTGTTGGAACGATTCTTGGTCTGAATGTAATCACAAATGGCAATCTCCGTGTTTATGTAATCTTCATAGTAAACGGATCCTCCCAGAAGAGCCTGGAAATCATTTGTAGGCGCATTGTGATAATAATGCATCGACACATAGTCAACCGAGTCATAACATTTCTGCAGAACCTCCATATCCCACTCCGGATAATGACAAATCAACGGCGAACAGGAAACACAGACTGCTGTCTCAATGGACCCGTCAACCCATTTCATTGCCTTCGATATTTCATTGGCATGAATCCCGTAGCCGCCTGGATTCAGCTCCCATGAACCAATCTGCCAGGGACCGTCCATCTCGTTTCCCAGATACCAGAGCTTTACGTTATAGGGTTCTTCCTGACCATATTTCCGTCTAAGATCCGACCAGTAGGTCCCGCCCGCATAGTTCGTATACTCCGCAAGATACACGGCGTCGTTCAGGTTTCGTTCAGAGCCCAGATTGATCGTGTACAGAGGCTCCGTGCCCGCCAGCTTCGCCCATTTCAGATATTCGTCATGTCCTACCTCATTAGTATAAATCTGATGCCACGCCAGGTCAAGATGTACCTTTCTCTGTTCTCTCGGACCGATAGAATCTTTCCAGTCCCATCCTGATACAAAGTTTCCGCCAGGCAGACGCACGGCAGGCAGCTTTGCTTCCTTCAGCGCTTCTGTTACGTCTGTACGAAGTCCGTTTTCATCTGCGGAGGGATGATTTGGCTGGTACATCGTTCCGTTTACCATGGCTCCGATGGGCTCAAGAAATGCTCCGTACAGTCTGTTTGATATTTCACCAATCTTATACTGCGGATGTAGCGTGATAACTGCTCTTTTTCCCATAATATTTTCTCCTTCTCTTTATTATTTTACTACTCCTTCACGCCCCCGATTGTCAGCCCCGCCACAAAATACCTCTGCAAAAAAGGATACAGGACAACGATCGGCAGACAAGTCAGCACTGTCGCCGCCGCCTGAACGGAAGTAGTTGTCAACATAGTTTTAGTCTGCGTATTTCCATACACGTTCGCCGAGCTTCCCGACATTGTGCTCACAGTAGACAGCAGTTTCATCAGCTCATACTGAAGCGTCGTAAGCTTCGGATTCATTCTGTTGTAAAGCATAGTATCAAACCATGAATTCCACTGTCCCACTCCGATGAAAAGTGCAATCGTCGCGAAGACAGGTTTGGACAAAGGCGCAATGACCGAAACAAAAATGGTAAAATACCCGGCTCCGTCCATCATCGCCGATTCCTGCAGGCTGTCCGGCAACGCACTTATGTAAGTCCGGATCACAATCATATCGTAAGCACTGACCAGACCCGGAATGATATACACCCAGAAACTGTTTATAAAACCCAAATTCCGAAACAGTAAAAAGGTAGGAACCATCCCGCCGCTCACATACATTGTAAGCACATAATAAAATGTAGCCTGCTTTCTGAAGATAAATTCTTTTCTGCTCAACACAAAAGCGAGGAGTGCGGTACAGAAAAGGTGTGTGACAATTCCGATCCCAGTGCGTAGTACGGAGACAACCAGCCCTGTTCCCATGGAGTCCTTTTGCAGAACGGTTCTGTAGTTCACCAGCGTAAACTTCCTTGGCAGCAGATGAACGCCTCCACGTATAGTATCATACGCCTCATTAAACGAAATTGCAATGGTATTCAAAATCGGATACAGTGTCACAATCACGGCAAATCCCAGAATGCAGCCGATGATCAGATAATAGATTCTTGCGCGAAGTCCAAGCTTTCTTTTATGTACTTCCAAACGAATTTCTTTTTTCTGCATTCCTTCACCTCCCTAGAACAGCCTTTCTTCTCCAACTGCTTTCGCCGTAGCATTTGCCAGGAAAATCAAGACAATGCTGACAACACTCTTAAACATTCCCGCTGCCGTACCCAGGGAAAAATCATTCTGACTGATTCCATAGTTGAGCACATAGATGTCAACCGTCCGTGATACATCCTGTACCAGGCTGTTGGAAAGCAGATACTGCATCTCGAATCCCGCGTTTAAAATTCCACCGATACTCATGATCAGAAGAATGATAATGGTCGGCTTGATTCCCGGCAGAATAATATGCCATATCCTGCGCAGTCTTCCGGCACCGTCAATTTCCGCCG